>JADJYT010000003.1:0-300000 GCA_016719635.1 Sphingobacteriales bacterium
ATTCCCGGAGAGCAGGGAGGCTATGTCGTCCCGGAACAGGATGTCCGTATTATCTGCAGATACGGAAGGCCGGAGCAATTCATTGCCGCTGAATTTATCAGCATAATAGGTAGCCGCTACGCGGTTGCGCAGGTTTTCCTGTTTAAACCCGCTGATGAGCGGCAACACCGGATTATCATAACGGGTAAGCGTCAGCTGACGGATGGCATCCTGCGGACTGAACTGCGGCTGCAGGGGGAAACGCAGGCTGTCGAGTACGGCATCCACACCGCCACGGAAATGGGCGACGGAACTGTCCACCTCTCCCACTGCAAGGATTCTGCCGAGGTGGTCGTAGAAGGTAAACGAGAACCTGTTCTTCGGTTGTTGTTTGGCATTCTGCGACAGTATCAGCTGCCCTTTGCATTGTACCAGAAACACGTGGAATCGGCATCAGGCGTTCGCTGCCAGACCACCTGATTGCGCGTATTGTAGCGATATTGCGTCTTCAGCACATGTTCGGGCTGTGCACCATTCCAGACACCCGAGGTTGAAAAGTCGGTCGATTTAAGCGGATAGACGCCCTGTGGCGGAACGGTTTGCACCAGATTGCCGGCCTGGTCATAATAGTACAGCGTATATTGGTATTCGTTGAGTTTATACTTGAGCAGGAAGATTTCCTTTACCTTGAAACAATTGTCCACATACGCATTGTACAATGCCAGTTTAAGGGAATCCAGGTACTGCTGATAATAGTCTTTCAGGATATTTTCCGCCCGTTCGGTAATCTCCTTATAACAGCTGTCGGGAACAGGAGTCAGGAAGGAATCCACAGACGCTGAGAAAGCCCAGGTCTGGATGGCGTTGGCGGTACATTTTCCTTTGAAATCCAGCCCGCAGCCACTGCCCTGCCAGTTGTAATTCAGCATATACAGAAAAACGCGCTTGTACTTTGGAATGCCGTTTTCGAGGTGTATCACTACCGCTTCGTATTGCGTGAAATACGGCATGATCTTGTTGGCATAGAACTGATACAAGGCATTCGGTGCGAGCGGGCTGCCCAGAATCCGTTGTGACCAGATAATCTCTTGTATGTTGTGCACTTTTTTACCCAGTGAATCGAGGAAATAAAAAGTAGTGATACAGGGGGCATTGTTGCAGTCGCCGTTTTGTCCTTTCACAAAGGTGACATGGTCATCTTTCAAGACGATGGAATTGGGTGTAACTCCCCATTGCTGCAAGGTCTGTAATGCCAGCGCCCTGCCGCTGGTATCATTGGTGTAAAAGTTCAGCAGATCAGACCGCACATAAACCATCAATGCCTCAATGCCGTCCGGTGTGCAGACGGTCACCTTCAGGGTATCCCCTGTCGCCGGGTCCACCACATACTGATATTGAATGGGCATGTTATAGGTGGCTATGCTGTCCCAGGAACAAGAGAAATTTTTGGAGGACAGGAATGCCCGAATGGAATCTGTCTTAGGATCGTTTGTATCTTCGGGTTTTAACAGACCCAATGGATTATCGATGCCGCAATTTTCAGTGCAGTATTTCGTCAGCAAGCGTCTCAGTTCCAGCGAGTCCACAGGATTAACCAAAGTGCCCTGATGGCAATAGGCCAGCACCCTTGGATAATACCGGTCGGCGAAGCCTTCGCAGGTCTGCCGGCATACATCCCTGACCATACTGTCGGCTTCATGGCCGCTGGGTACCTGTCCTCTGTTGGCAATCGGATAGGCCACGATGGCACTGTCATCGGGCAGAAAACGGCAACCGTTGGCTTCCAGCTGTATGGCTTTCGCCTCTTCACGGATGGCGGTCATCAGATTGCGGAAATGAAACCACTTCAATGTATCCAGCCGGTTGATGACGGCTTTCGGCAAGCCATACTGATAAGGGGCCGACGGATTGGCTGTATAACCCGTAAAATCCACATCGGTCTATAAAATCATACAGATTGAGCTTAGGGTTACTCAACACATTCCGGTTGATGACCACCTCATAGTACTGATTGAATTTCTGCTGATACAAAGTAAAATCGGGATCATAGGCCGAAGGATTTTCCGGCGTACCTAATATGGCTTTTGCTTCGCTCCAAGTAAAAATGCGGCTGAGTTTCACATCCAGCCTGTCAGATACGGAGTCGTTGATACAGGCTTCGTAGTGGCAGTATTCCGGATGATATACCGCAAACGTGTCCGCATAACCGGACTTCCACAACGCCCGTATCTCTGCGAAAGTTTTACCATACAGATCCGGGACTAAATTCCTGTACTGCATAATGAAAGGCTCCGTAAAATATTTACCGCCGGGGCTTACAGCTGCCAGTATCTGTTCATAGATGGACTCACATTGCTGAAGCGCCAAACGGGAGGTATCTCCTAGAATATGTTCCTGCAAATCACACCATTTGGTATAGTAATAACGATACAGGTCCTTGTCTCCCGGTATGGTTAGGGTATCGAGTTTGCGATGAAGGCCGGATGCCATCAACGAATCGTTGAGATATTTCATTACATATTGCGTACAACCAAAATCACACGCGGTGGAATCGAGTATGTTACTAAGGAGAGAATCTTTGAAACGTTCATAACTGACCAACCCGTGTATCGTGTCCATTTTAATGGAATCTATCAGGTCTGTCAGGATCTTCAACTCCTTGGTAACGGTATAGGTTCCGATTTTATTGACGGGAGCGGAAAAAACAATCTTTGGATACAAAACGGGAGGTGTACTGCAGGGTACATCTCTTCCAAAGACAGCTTCCAGATTTTTGTTTCCGTTGGTAAACTGCACATTCGGCTGCGGATTGCTGAGCTGTGTCAGTGTAACAGGAGCACCGGATGGGTCATTCACACGGATGGAAAGTTGATACTGACACGTCTGACATATCTGGATACCTGAATTATTCAGTTCATTCACCCATCCTTCCAAGCTGTACTCAAACGTATCGCGGTTATTCTGCGCCTTAATCGTGTTTCCAAAGGTATAATTCAGGGAAATGGTTCTGCCCACCCTGTCGTATATATTATTATTATGCAGCGGCATCACAAACAGGCCGGAATCCGTGCCTATGCTGGTCACATTCGCCGGCACCTGTCCGGACAGACAAGTTGCAACCGTACGTCCAAACATATCGACATAGCTGACACTGATCTGGTCGTTCGGGTCAATGACAAAATTCTTTCGGTAATGCCTTGATTTACCCGTATTGCTGCCGAACAGGCGAATCAACTCATTATCCGGAACAGCGCCGTAAAAGTATTGCGTATAGTGTTTTTGTGTATTTCCGTCACTATCGTACCTGTCCAATGCAAATTCGCCGCCGACACCAGACTGTTTTACCGGCCTTCCGGTAGCATCTCTTGTAAATTGTGTTTGCGTGGTCACATATCCGTTTGCCTGCGGAATTTTATTGGTGTTGGCAAAATAGCGGGCATGATTTAAAAACGGATTGTTAGAACTGTAATACCTGGCACTGCCGCTCGTATTATCCAAAGCCGGCTGGATACCCTGGTCAAAATCGTTCTTACCTAACGCATGGCCGCCTGTTTTACTTAAATTAGATTTAAATAACAGATTATCATCATCTGCAGGAACCGGAAGCACATTCAACACTCCCCTTCCCTCGTAATCATAAAAGGTTTCAGCGGCTAATGATAATTTCTCGGTATTCAGGTTGGTCACCACCTGTGCCGCTCTGAGTGACTGATCGTAATAGGTTATGACATCTTTCTTCTTACCTTCTTCTGCAAAAGTAGAGGTACGCTGCCAGGAAAGTTCCTCTTCAAATCCTGTAGTGATAACATATACGGAAGGTGCATTCCAGGCACCGTAATGGAGGTGTTCAAAATTATTTCTGGTATCCGTTGTAAAGCGGCTGACAGGCCGAACACGGTAAAACAACTTACCTTTTGGATAAGCAATATCCAGCAGATAATGATTTTCCGGGGTAACAACAGAAATGCCTCTCTCTTTCAATACGTTTTCCGGGGTGAGCTGTTCAAAGGATGCATCATCCATGAATGCCCATTGTACCTCGTATTCTACAGCTTGTTTGAGCGGCACCCACGCCAGCTGAAGTTTATAATTAGAGGCAAGCGGGGCTATTTCCGTGTGCTGTATCTGCTGTACGGCCGTGCCGGAGCTGATGTCTGGTACCAGAAAGGTTTTCTTCTCAAATTCGATATTCATATCGTTCAGTATAGCCGCAGCCAATGGTGATATAGTCGCGCCATTCTGATTATAATATGCGATACTGTTTATCTGTAAAGTTGGGTTAACCGGATTCTGAATACTGTAAGAGCGGATGGATTCAAAAACTTTCTCCAATTTGGCGGCATCATTGATATCTGCAATTTTCAGCACCTGACTTCCATATCCGGGAATGGTGGTTCCGTTGTTTTTAATGTCATAATTGATTTCCACCCTGAAATTATTGGTACTGACATCCGTTTTGCCGGAGCGGTGGTAGTTGAATCTGGCAAAGTACAGACTCCTGGAAACGTCATTCGCAGCCGGAGAAACATAGTCATTTAGTACAATCGATGTTGTTGACGGATTCGATATATTAACCGTTGCCAGGTTCAATTGCCTGACAATGGAGTGTCCGGCTTGTCCATTGTATAAACCGTCGCATCCTGTATTATTGAGTTCTACGGTATCGGAACTGATACATAAATTATTGTCTTCAGCCTGCACCCAGTATTTACCGGCTGCGGAAGCGCTGATCTGATTTGTGCTTGCAGATGTTGACCAGTTGAATGTTGAATAATTTTGAGGATTATTGACAGATAAACTGACAGCTGCCTGATTCGGGCAATAGGTAAACGTAGTTGCATTGATTTTTACAGAAGGTATCCCGGAACCGGTTACTGTTACCTTTTCCCGAACAATGCATCCGTTCGAAGAAACAATTTCCACCATATACGTTCCCGGTTCTGAAACGGTAAGGGAAGTATCATTCTGCGCGATACACTCCCTATCCGTATGATTCCTTCCGCAATCATCCAGCCAGCCTCTAAAGATCTTAAACCATTTATAACTGATATGGCCGGAAGGTACTGTAAATTTTACACTCTGCCCCTGACAAATCAGTGTATCACGGCCGGGTGATATTTTGATTTCCGGCTCCTGAATGGTTTTAAATACAATCGGCATCTGATTGGAACAATCATTAGATCCGGAGCCGCAAAAATAATTGGCTGATGTTGAATCGCCCACCTGTTCTTTACTTTCTATATACAAGCATTCACTAAGTGTATTTTGTATGGTCTGCGGCGAGAACCCATTGGGCGGTGCAGCAGGATTTACCTGTGAAATATTCTGCCACTGACAGGATTCAAAGTTGGGGTCTGGCCCCCGGAAGACATACGGATATTCATTGGTGCATAAATTCAATGCCTGCTGAAAAGGGTGACGGACGATTATCTTGGTAGCATCCTCATTCAATTTTTGCCATTTGACACGTATCAGGAAAGTTATCCCACCTTCAAATGTTACAATCATATCATCAGGATATGTATACTCTCCACTATTAAAAGTTTACGCCAATGGGTAATCAATGTCTTCGTTTATAACAGACAAAGGATCTCTGATTTTCCGGCTGAGCGGTCGCGGATCCAATGTATCATAGGCACATTCATCCAATAATGTAATCGGGTACTTAACGGAGACTTCTTTAAGAAAACTGTTGCGTTTTCATATACACCATATTGTTTGCGCCTGTAAGATCTTCGTCCAAGGAATCCTTTCCAGTAAATACGTGCCAATTTGGTAAAGCTGACATCATGCAGCTTAAAGCTGAACACCAGTCTGAAATTGGGCAAATCCTTGACCAGATAATTGGGCTGATTAATAACATCCAGCCTGTAATGCGGCTGATAGTTGTTATCGGTCAAGACATTCGGGCCAATATTGGTTTGTGAACCGATGAGGGTACCCAGCTGATTATCCGTTACCTTATAATCCAGCTTATACTGATATTTCTTTTCATCCCGTCGTCTGTTGATCAGGCTGGAAGTGATATCATACACTTCAATTTCCATAGATACCCTGTTCGGATTGCATTTATCAATGATTGTTTGCGGGCCGCAGTAATTGGATTGAGCAAATGTCCTCTGTCCTGACAGCAGAATCAGAACCAGAACGAAGTATAGTGTTATAAATCTTTTATTTTCCAACAACAATTTCATACATCTTATATTTAGGGGTTGGCGTATATCTGTCATCCTTCAGGACAACATAATTGGAAAAATCAGCCTTACCGGCAAACTGGTCAAAAGGCAATGATTTATAGACGATTCGCTCATATAGATAATCACTTTCCTTTAAATAGTATCGGACTTCCTTAATTTCATTTTTTCCTTTCACCCAGCATTCCGCTTTTACATAGGGTGTATTGGCAGCATAGGTGGTAAATATGGTATATCCGTTCAGCTTCTTTTGCGTAACCGAATCACAGCCATCGATTACCTTTAACATCCTTGCGGCAAGCTGTTCATTTAAACTTGCTGACAAGTCTTCTTTTTCGGATTCGGTGTACGGATTATAATTAATGGTGATTTTCTTTAACGGATGATTCACGATGACGGAACCTTCGGTATTAATGACATAATCCGCTCGCTGCGTACTGGTATATAGTGCCAGTTCATCCCTTACCACTATGGAATTATCAGCAGACACCGGATTTACCTTACCGTCATTGGATACTAATGTTGCATCGTATTGCAGGGCAAACCGGTTTCTGCATAAAAAATCTATAATTACCTTCCGGTACTGCTCTTTACTATCGGACGCCATAGAAAACTGGGCTATCAGCAACAGAAGCAAGACAATCATACAGGAGTTTGGTTTCTTCATTATGGCTTTTTAATTTTTATATAGTTTTGTGTCGATTGTATCGTTTTAACGCCATTTACCGTTTCTTTTTTTATGGAAAACAGGTTGCCTTCATCATCATACTGATAAAGGGTGGCATAGTTATTCTGATCCAGCGTAGCCCGAAGTTTATAATTGGAGGGATCGTAGACATAGGTCTGTATAGAGCCGTTCTCCGGGAATATCCGGATATCATCCAGAAAAAAGGTGGTGGAGTTGGAAAACTCCAGATACGGTACCTTACTGCCATCCGTCACATGAATGACACCTTCCAGTCTCTGCCATCCCTCTATCACCTCTCCGGACGGATAGAGCGAAGTGGATTCACTGCCAACTTTTACAGTAATACCGGTTCCATTACTTTTGTTGGTATATTCTAATTTTTCAGGAGGTGCATCTTTTATCAGGTCACTTTGCAGCCAGGCGCTGACCACATAATTTCTGCCGGACTTCAGGTGTAAATCATACTGCGGAACAGAAGTGAATCCGGGATCAACTTTCAGTGCATTCTTCCCGGTATGTGCTGCATCCTGGGTAAGGGAAAGTTTCGGATTCTGCTGGTCGTATACCAAAATATCTTTGTTGACCAATAATGTTCCTGCCCAAAATCTGTCGCACAAAGGACCGTTGGAAAAAGGGAATGGTTTTGATTTTTCCGCCGTCTGGAAAACAACCAGCCTTGAATCATCCGCATCCGGGCAGGGAGTCTCTTTCACAATCACCTTTCCTTTCATATTTATGCTTTGTGATGGAAGATTATTTTTTTCCATAGAGTTTCCGTTAAAGGTCACATCCAATGGAATATCGCAGCATAAATTACCCTCTATATTTTTTACCAGTGCATACCGTCCGAATGCCGCATCAATATTATATTCCAACACATACGGATAACGAAGGCCGGTAATATTGGGCACCAGGTCTATGTTGCCGGTAGAATTGTTCAACTGATTTTGCTGCGGAAAACTACCTGAAGCATATTCCTCAAAATTTTCAAATCCAATCTCTTCATAGGCGGCATTGGCAGCTACAGCTATCTCCAGCTTGCCGCCATAACCATACAACGCGGAACTATACCGGCCTAAGATGTCTTTATTTTCCACTTCAAAACTACCCGGGTTATAGTTGGAGATGGTATGGTTCAATGTCCATTCAGGGGCACATTCGAGCAATCCCGGATGGTACCAGTTGAACAGCTTACAATCATGGAAGGTGCCATCCATCTTTAACTTCACATCCGCTCCGCTGTTATTGGCAGACAATGTTCTGCCGTCGATATAATCAAAAGTCTGCCGAGCCCTGAACATACCGAACGTTCCATTCTGGTAGGACAGCTTATTTTTAAATACATCCAGTTCCGCGGCAGATGACCATTGAACACCGGAATACAAAGGCTTCCAGATGGACCGGAATTTCGTCGCAGAGACATTTAAAACGGAATCCACTTCTTTCAGGATCAAACCCGGGGGATTCAGGTCTGCCACATAAATGGTATCTTTTGCATAACACCCTTCATTCGTATAGGCTTCAATATGCATATAACCGCCAAAGGTTCCGCCGGTGAACAAATGAGTATTGGGCGTGACATCCGTCTTTTTAGCTGCATCCAGTTCGTTTATACAACAATATTGCCAGGGCAGCACATTTGTAAACAGCGCTGAATCTGTTTGTATCTTCAGGGTATCTTTCGGACAGACATAGAATACTTCCTCTGGTAGGATATTATAATGAATCGGATTTAAACTGAGGTATGACCTGACCGGACAGACGGTTGGACGTCCGCATTCTTTTATCTCATTAAAGGAGAAGTCATCTAACACCAAATAGGAAGATAAAAAACGTTGATCTTTGATGGTAATTGTCGCATTTGTAGAAAGGCTGCCTCCGTATGTGGTAGTGCCGCTGTACCAAGTATATATCATTTCATGCCAGCCATCCTGATACGGAGAAATATAATCATAATCCCTGTGTATTATTTCCCGTGACAAGGGAACATCAACTCCATTAATCGATACCTGTAAATTTGGCTTCCTCTGGTAATAAAATACAGCAGGCCCCTGTTGTTGCCCATACCCTATCGTTTTGTAATAAAATTTAAACTGGTAATATGTACATCTTTCCGTTTTAATCTGAGTGGTAAAAATGTCTCCTGTACCTCCCAAACCTGTATGTACACCCAACATCCATCCGGTACCGGTAGTATGGTCCACACAGGAATCATAGACACGTCCGATTGTTTTGCCGATATGGTGCTGATTCTCCATAAACAGCATCTGTCCGGGCAATAGATTATTGGCGCCAAACGGGTCGGGATTATTATTCAACAAATACATATCATTCGGATGTACATCGGTATAACCATCATGGTCAAACCAATAGGTAGTATCTTCCATATCTCCGGAAGGCATCAGATTCGATTCCAGACATTCATTGCCGATATAGGGTGTACAATTAATTTCCAGAAAATAATCTCCAAACGGTAAATTATCAAAAACGGTATCCGATGAATTGGAATGAACTGTAGCAGGTGTAATCATACAATTGGGATCCCAATGTTGGTTGTACAAATTATCCTGGTACAAAGTATAAGTAAGCTGACTGGAACAGGAAGAAGGAAAATATTGCTCTATCAGATGAGTATAATTAATGGTGATTTTTCCATTAGGTCCGTCCGGTCGGCTGTCACATGGATGCTTCAGGGTGGTTGTCTCTTCTTTTGGAAGCGTCTGAGCCGTGCACAAGATATTATTATTGCATGGAATTGGAGTACCCGAACATGCTTCACATCTTAGAATAAAAATCTTTACCTGTTTAGAATAAAATGAAATTACCTTACATCCCGGGAATGTGCTGATTTTTATTGGATTGGTAATTAATGATGGATATGACGTTGAAACCGGAACATCTGCCTGATAGGTTATACCGATTTCACTAATCAGACTACCCGGGCTAACACCAGTAACCGTCAAATTATAAGTATCTGTTCCCGTTATATTTTCAAGCCCCCATATTCCTATAGGTAAATGTTGATTCAGATACACCACTAAATCCTGTGGATCCTGAAACGTAAAATTATAATTGGTGTTGACGCCTCCGGAAACTGAAAAATCAAGTATTTTAATACCCTCGCTGGAAAAGCCTGTGGAAAACAGCACATTTAAATTTTCAGGATTACAAATTCTATCTAATAACGGCTTTCCTGAATATGGATATAAGACATCATTTACATACACATTGCTGTTCAAGGCATAATAATCCGTCACGGGCAGGCAATGAACAGAATCGTTGCAATTAATTAAAATGGGCGTTTGTGACACCGGTATACTCGCTGAGTAAGACATATAGTGCACAAAACTCCACAGACAAAGAAGGAGTAACTTATATCTTATTGTATATCTACTTACACTCATAATTGGTTCTGTTTGTTACAGGATTAGTTTTGCTGATGATGCTGCCCGCCGGAACTGCCAGCATATTCTTTCTGCCGGACCGGATGATAGTACAATCAAGTAATTCCCCGTCTTTGGGGAGTTCCACATCATAGATTGCCCTGGTATCTATCCAGATGGTATTCGTATTAATATCAGCCTGAATTAAATAGCCCAATGCATAGTAATTAGCCCCATTGTCTATTGCCAGCTCATCCCCTATACTTAAATTCTCGAATACCTTCGTATCTGACACCTTTAATCCGATATATTTGGTATCTACATGCTGCGAATCAACCATCACCTTAAAAGAAAGCGCATTATTAAGATAAGCGGGTCCCATGCCATTATATTTCCAGTAAGCCGGAATCGTGTAGTTGAACGTATTGTTGCCATATTCATCATTGAGTTTTGTCAATAACGGACTTCCCGTATAAGCATCAAATAATACATTACTGGTTTTCACCAAAGAACCTTCACTAAACCGTATGACAGAATCGACAATTCCAAAACGGTGAATGATCTTGTTGTTTGCGGCTAACCGCACCCCTTTTATATCTTCACCGATTGTAGGCAGCAAACTGGCAATGCCGATAGGAAAAGCGACCATAAATACATCCACATTAATACGCATACCGAACGTGGTATTGCTGCCGGCTGTTTCACGGGCATCACCGAAATATTCATAATCTACCCCTAAAAATTTATCCTGCACCTTATCGTCGTCATACATGACTTTGGCTTCATTTTTCAGCTTCTTAGAAATCGTTCCGTTAGAAACGATGTTTTCCGATTTATAGATATATTTTTCATAGCTGATTGGCATGGAGTCCAATATTTTACCATCGTTATTCTGACCGTAGGTGTAGGTCGCTTTCGGCTTGCCGTGCATGTCATTTAATTCTGCGCTGAACCCTTGAGAAACAGTAAGCTGCTCATCCGTAAAATTTCCGATAATGGGAATCGGAATCTGGGACTTATAGTGATATAAATTTCCCGGCGCACTACCTGCCTTTACCAACGGTGTATAATCCGTCAGGGTTGGATAATCCTTGGACGTGTAAAATTCCTGAACCGTTTGCCCGGTAGTAGGAACAGTTGCAGGCAAAACTGCATTGGCTACCATGTCTGATGCCCTGCTCCGAACCGTAACCTTACTATATCCAATGGAAGGTGCCGGAAAATAGTTTTCATTCAGCGGCAGTTCAGAGAAGGTGGGAATATAATTCCGCATGGCTACTTTATTTTCATAAAACATGGCCCGTTTCAGTGCATTCTCATCACCACCGATCAGCGGCTCATAGGCAGCGACACCGGAACTTATTTTTTCCTTTTTCATTCAAAGTGGTATAATCATACACCGTACCGAGCGTATCAATCAGATTATTGATGTTTTTGAAATCAATTCGATAGATTTCACTCTGGCTCCGCCACCGTATTTAGCACCTGTCACATTATTCAAACGGATAAAAGAATGCTGCAAATCCATCTTTAACCCGAAACCCTGGCTGACAGCCTGATTATAATAATTCTGTACAATCGGGAATATGGTAAACAAACTGGTCATCAGCACCTCAATGATGGTTCCAATCAGTTCCGACTTATCGGTGCTTTCCGGATTCCCTCTGATTGCATTTGTCCCTTCAATAATTTCAGGACGGTTCATAAGTAAATAATTCCATGCGGAAACGGCAAAGGGGTGTGCACCGCTGCTGCTAATTTTTTTAACGGACTGCGGTATAAGATTGATGATCCCGTAATATCTGGAACCTGCCTGAACGGCGTCTGTATTCTCCACCTTACTGTAACCCGATACATATTCCCAGTCGCCACGTCCGGTTAAATCCACTCTCGTTTTAAAATACAATTGGCCGGTATTATCTAAATAATCCTTTACCGCATTTTTAGCTTCCGTGATGGAAGCAATGGCAGAAGGCAATTCAAAATAAACCGATTTACTGCTCCAGTTATACACCTGTTGAGGAAGCCCGATACCTGCAGCATCCCCCATACTGGCAATTTTATACATTTGCATGGCGGGTTTATTTTGCACATAGGCATAATCATTGGCTTCATAATTTATTTTCATTCTGGCGCCGGTAGGCAGCTCCATTTCTTTCAGGTTCCATACCGCAGCCCTTCTGTCTGTTTCAGATTTGGATAAGTCCTGCCTGGAATAAGGGAAATATTTATTCTCACAATAACTTAAGTCATTTGGCTGGTAATCACCCCATCTGTTATAATCATACGGGCTGTAATCCGGATTTTCTGAAGCAAGTCCTTCATAGTAATCAAACACGTAGTTATTGTCTTTACCTTTTTCATTGTTTCGGTATGAAAACCAAACTGATTTCAGCGTTAACTTTCCTGTATTCGCTTCTGCATTCTCTGCACCCTTGCATAATTCCTTAGCGGATACATATCTCCCCGGGTAATTGGCATATTCAAAATGAACTGTTTTTACCGGTATCGCATTCGGTAAGAGGGTACCATTTGCATCATACCGTTCAGGCTTGGTAAACAACCGGATGCTGTCCAGTTTATAGGATGAAGACCCGTTTAGAGATGAAAAACTCAGGGATTGTATTTCTTTTTCCGCACCCTTTGCATCATGCCTCATGCTTACATAAAATTCCGCGACATGTGTTTTGGTTTCAATACTGGTAACATAAAAATTCTCCCTCTTCCCGTATGTATATGTTCCGACATCATCCCTGTCTTTGGACTGCAGTTTTTCATTATAGTTTCCACCTTTATAAGGCGCTCTCCAGTTATAGGGTTTCAGGCCGTCACCCTCACTTTCGTCACCATTTGTTTTCAGGTAATTAAATTTCACCCAATAGCCTAAGTCTTTATCCGAAACGCCATTATCATCCATGTCTATATAATCAGTTCCCAGGACGGACGTTAAAAGATAAGAATGCGCATAAGCGGGTAATTCTTCCTTATTCAAATAATCTTCATAACCCGGAGGTGGGGCAATAGGATCCCCGCTGCCATTATCTATACAATCTGCTTTATATCCGTTGCCATTTATTTTGGCTACAGAATAAGTACATTCCGTACTTGACAGATTGTATGCCGGTAACCCGTAAATGTATCTCAGACCGCTGGTGTTTACCGCTTCAAAACCACCGATATGTCTGGGTGGTAAATTGGCCCTGTCTATCAGCTTGTTTAAGCAGTTGAGGCTGTAGCACTGATTGATGTTTGTGGTATAGCTTACATCAAATTGCTTTAAGATATTATCTTCAGTATTCAGTTGCTCGTTTGTAAAATGCTGAATACTGATATTTCTCGGGATTCTTTTACTGGTTGTATTAACAGTTGGATATTTTATAAAAACACCTGAACCGGATCTCGCTGCAACTTGTTTTAAGGTGGAAAAATCTCCTCCGGCAGATGCACTTGGTCCAATATTAATATACGTAGGTTTCAACCCCTGTAAAATATTTTCTGTTTCTGATATGTCCAACGCATGTATTTCTCCATAGGATTGATATGTAACGGGTTCATAATATGGATTATCCGGATCTGATGCTTTGTATTTGTATAATTCATGTATATCCATATTCCGTACCCAGTCGCCGGAAGTAGATTGGCTGATACCCCCAAATCCGGAGCCGCCGGCATGAAACAGATTTCCCGCTGCAATTTCCACCGCTAAAGATGCATTCCAGCCATCCGATTCCTTGATGTTATCCCGTAACATACCTATATCCGAACGGAAAGGGCGGAGCATGGCACCTATTCCCTGGCCTTTAACGGAATAGATATCATAATTTAAGACGGGTTGTGCGATGGTCTTCACTTCAGGGCTCACCGGCTGATCTAATGTCCTGTCAAAGTCCATGAGCTGGTTGTCCTCGTTTACATTTTGCAGATAGTTAAAGCCAAACCCTTCATTCTCCACCCATTCATTATTGCTTGCCAGTTCTTCCTTATTCCAAAACCCATTGACTTCCCCGTCAATATTTGCAACCGTCAGCTGCCCGCCCAACTGGAATGAAGCATTGAATCCAATGCTCTTCATTTCATCATTCATGCGTGGGCTTTGTGCCGCACCCGCATATGAAAAATTGGTGCTTAATATACTAAGTGAACTGCTTTTAGTATATTCATTGCTTTTACTGAGTGGTGACTTTCCACCATTTTTAGTAATTGTCCCTTTTTGAGATTTCGACACACTTACACCCAGTGAAATTCCCTGCAATCCGTACCTTGAAGAAAAGTTCATACCTATCTGTAAGCCACCGCCAACAGTAGCGTCACCTTTCGCTTTTGAATAACTCAACCCCAATGTTGGGCTTACCTTTCCGCCTTCAATATTATCCTGGCTCAAATTGAGACCTAAAGAAGCTCCTATTCCATTATAATTTGCCCCGATGGAGAATCCGCCTTCCTGTGTGACTCCAAAACCGTTATAATTGTTATAGTAGAATTTAATTCCTTTGCTGAGACTAACAAAATCTTTTACAGGTACCCCAGCTATCTCTCCTTCTGCACCCACAGTAACCCCTGCACCGATGGTGATATTGGGTTTCATGTATTTTTTATTACGTACGACATCCCCGTCAAAATCATCCGGCAGTCCACGCATTTCCCTGTTAATGACACCCACATTTAAGTTCCACCCCAAGCCGACCCAACTGGCTTCCTGATCCATTGATATACCGGAACTGTAGGATAGATTAATGGGATATCCGCCGTCCGGTCCGGGAATCTCCATCAATGGAATATTATAGGAAAAACTTCCGGAAAAGAGGTCCACCATATCCGTAGTGCCGTATTGGGTAAAACCCTGAACCTCGGGTTGTGTAGGCCCGGAAGTTAATGCATAGGAAACGGCGGGAGAAAATAGCTGAATGAACATCAGCAACAGGAATGTAGCGGCCAAATGCTTTGTATGTTTATGTTGATTATATCGTTGTATATGATTCATTATCTTATTGTATTTCAAATTTTGCTTTATATATATCGCCTTTGGGTGTCTCTACTTCCAGCTGGTAGATATTTCCTGCGGCGACCGGAGGGTTTATCTCTGCATTATTCAAATCAACGGACAAATAATTCCACCCGTAATCAAGAGCAACTTTTGTAGAAGGGACATTCGGGTTATTCGTCAGCAGCACTTCCCGTTTCCAGTTATAGATTTTGTATTTTAACTCATATGCGGCATAGTCTTCAATATATTTGAAATTCAGTTTCTTGTTTTCCACCCTGTAGACGTAATTATCCACTGTCTTGGCCAGTATGATATAGGGTTGTGTTAAGCTTGCATTCGTAATTCTGGCACTCTGGTTGCATTTTGTAGTGAACATATATGGTTCAGACTGACCAATCTTATTGGTATATTTTACGGTATATTTTCGTTCATCCACTATCTTGGTTTTGTTATCGTAGGCAATAACCTGCCATGCGTATATTCTACAGTCTGAAAGTGCCGGGGCATCCACCGGATACTGAAGCAGTGTGCCGGCACCGACCTCTTTTTCAAAGAAAACAGGATTTGACAGGATTGCGCTTTGTGCTGTCTGGTATGGATACATTTCAACAATCCTGATAACATACGATGCATTGTTTTTCGTGAAATCCATATTACCTGACCAGCTGAACAAAGGATACCTAACGTCTAATTTCTGTTCGTTAAATGGTATGGTTAACTGAATAGGTGCAAATGAGTTACTTAAAAATGTCTGGGCATTCAAATTTATTACCCTGAAAAACAGTAAACAGAATACCAAATGCAGGCGGCTTGTTCTTATCATATATATCTTCTTCATCTTTAAATCCTGAATCTTAATTGTGACCTGAATGTAATTCCATGTATCTTTTGCAACAACCCGTCTGTTGTCCTGTTTAGTTGTTCTTTCTGGAGCCGCAAGTCGATATTTACATATTTTGTAACAGGAAATGTTGTCTGGATATAAAATCCGATCCTGTTCATCTTATTTCCGTTCACAATGGTAACTCCCACCGTATTCTGAGATTTTTTCAGCATCACCCAGGAGCAGTTCAATTCTGCTGATATCGTCTTATAGACTAGCGAGTCGGTATAGGATGGTTGTACATACTGTAATGCATATTGTATGCTGGTATTATTCTTAAACGTAAAGATCTGATTCAAACTGACCGTATGTATCGTTTGGCTGACATAAGAAAGATAATTGACTCCAATACCTGTCTGTTCTGTTCTGAAAATATCCGAAGTATTCAATCTGGTATTGCTGTACACAAATTGGATATTGCCTGATAGTTTATTATCCTTCGCGGAAAAACTGTATCCTGTATTGACAACGACAGAACCGGTATAATTCAACCGTTGGGTGTTCAGCCGCTGTATACCTTTAATCATCAGAACGGGCGTGTAAGTGACCTGAACATACGGCAGCCGGGGTATACTTAAACCGGCGCTTATATTGCAGGAATGAATCTGGCTCCTGTATATGGCGGGTTTCGACAAACTATCCAAATCGAATCGATATTGGGCAAAAATCTGAATCTTATTATTTGCGAGAGATTGTTCTATATTCGCCTCCAAAATCAACCTGTCCTTTAAGAGAAACGGCGTGTTGTGGGTTAAATAGTTTTTCCCTACGTACTGAACAGAACTTTTTATCTTAGTCTTTGATACCGGTATATAGCCTATCATGAATGTCTTTTGGGCAAGATCGTGAATTGAATGTTTAATCACTTCTCCGTTATTGGAATATCTGCTGTTATTAAAAGTATAACCAAACTCATTTCCAATAAACAATTTCTTACGACACATCAGGACACCGGCATCTGAAACAACAGTATGACTGACGGAAGGAACCCTGAGGATATTCAGCGTTGAATCAAAATAGCTTCCCCCATTTTCTTTTGAATACAGGTAGTGGACATGAAAGTGGTTTTCATTTTCAGACCCATACCCGGCACCAAATGAAGCTACCACCTTCTTATACCTCGTATTGGAAGGATTTAAAGAATCCACTAAGATATTATCGCCCTTACCGGCAAAACTTGAAAGGAATATTTTACCGGTACCGTATTCAATATTGTATCCCTTTATCATTACTCCGTTAATTCCCAGGCTTGATTGATGTGGAAAGACAGTTCCCAGTTCAAAGACCTTCAACCCCTTGAAAAACTGTTCTTTTCTGGATAAAATAGTAAATTGATTTAATAATGCATTTAAATCTGATTCATTGTTTAGCAGGTTATTGATATCAATTTTATCATAGTCCCTTAACTTGTGCTGCCAGTTCATTAACTGCCGGATCTCTTTCTTGTTTTCGAGCGCTGTCAGAGAATGCCGCATCAGATTATCGTACTGCTGCTTCAAATCCACCAGCTGTTTGATATCTTTTACTGACTTTACATCCGTAAATTCCATGAATTTACCGGCCAGCTTATAAGCATTGGATTCTTTATATCCGAGTAAGGAATCTAATCCGTTAAATACGCCAAGCGCAGCATCTGTTCTTAATTTATTGATAGAACCGGAATCGAGTCCGAACCGTGACAGAGCGTTTGAAGCCGAATCATTCCCATTCAACGGACCATCCGAATTATGGATACAAGACAAGATCTCCTTAAGCATGGGAAGTGAGTCCAATTGTAAATCTTTTGTCCAGTTAAGAACCTTATCATAGCTCAATCCGTCAAGATGCTCAATCTGACCCTTTAACTCCGCTACTGAAGACAGGTTGTATTTATCTTTAAAGGACTCAATACTCTCCAGTTTCTTTTTTATTTCCGGATTCCTGATGATTTCTTTTACCTGATCCAATTTCTTCACAGACTGAAGTTTCTCCTGTACATCACCGGATTTTAATTTCTCCGTCCACTCCCCCGCATTTTTATAAAAATAGGGTGCTTGTTTTAAATCCATTTTTTTCAGGAATTCATATTTACCGGGTATTTTCTGCTGAATCACCTTATCCGATTCTTTTAATAATTTCTGAATCAGCTTATTTTTAAACTGATTATAATCAAACCGGAATACAAAATTGTTGATCGTATTCGGATTGTTTTTTTGCTCAGAAGTAACAAATACATCTGCAGAGACAGGGATTTCAAAGAGTGTCAACGTTGGATGAATGTCGAAACGCACATAATTCGGCTGAAAGACATAATCATTCTTAAATGCATCTGAATACTGGCCGTTTAAAGCACCGTTTACGCTGAAATGGACATTTTTCTTTTGTTTTCCGGAGCTGTCTCTTGTATTGTTTTTGGGATTAACGATAAAGGTGGCCGTATATTCAGAAAGAACCTGATTCGATGGAAAAGAGAGCGCCCGAACCGTGATACGGTATTGATCATTATCCAGTTGATAATCCCAGCCGGGCAACACAAATAATTCCTGAATCGGAGACAACATATCAGCACGCAGAAGATGCGTTCCGCCTAACAACTGCAAGGTATTGGATCTGGCTTCATAAATCTTGCCATTTTTAATGGAGTTTAACGTGGTATGAACATACAAGATACCATCGCGGAATGAACTGATATTTAAATTCCAAAGGTCCTTTACAGAGCCGGACTGCTCCAGATTTCGAAAGGAAATATCAACCTGACCGTATGTGTTACCAAGTATAGTCATAAATGACAACGTATAAACAATTTTTTTAACATTCACATCTGTATCGTTTCAAAAAAAACTTATAATCTCACCCAGTTTGTTCCATTCCAAAGCAACTGGATGGCATTTGAACCGGAAGTATTTACCAGTGAAGTTATCAGCGTCGCACTGCTGGAAGATTTATATCCCGGTGAAAGTGTCAGCGCCTTGGTGCCATGATTAATAATGTTTATTACCGTTCCAACAGGAAAACCTGACGTTGGAATCGTCAGGGTATAGGTTACCGTTGAAGTAACGTAATAATACCTATTGTCGACTGTAACGGTAGCATTCGTATTGTTAATATTCAGGATGCCATTTGATGAATTTAAGCTGCTCACGTCCCGCCAGACAGACAACCCATTTGTATTTTTAGCCAAAACCTGAGAGGCCGTATTATCCGTGCCGAGATTATTGATAATCATCTTACCATTTACCGGCCGTATATAAATATCCGAATACAGGTTGTCGGTATCTTGTGTTTTTCCTTCAATCCATACTCCAAAACCTTTTGCATTTTCACCCAATATCTTTGTACCGATGGTATTGATTCCTGTACCGGTATGTTTGCCGGTAATCGCAGTACCGCCACTTAATGTGCCACTTCCATTATTCTCACCATAAAGCGAAACGCCAATCGTGTTGCTCACAGAGCCGTTTGCCTTTCCTATAATTTGCAAACCATTGGTGGTGTCATTATCTGCTTCACTAAAAACTGTTGATTTGGCGATATGGACAGATGCCTGATCTATCTGATTGTTGGTATAATTGCTCTGATTAATAAAGAACCGTTTATTCTTATTAATTGAAAGGATTTGATTATTTCCATCTATGGTAGTACTCTCAACCAGTGCACCGCCCAGTTTTACTGGATTTCCCGGGGTGCCATCACCTGAAACAGCATTTGAAGTACTTACAGTTGAGTCAACGGAACTTAAACTGTTGACATTTCGCCATACAGCATAACCATTGACATCTTTTGCAAGAACTTGCTGTGCAGTGCTGTCGTTCTGTAATCCGTTAAATGATAATTTATTGTCCGTGAGAGAGATGCTGTTCGCACCCTGGCTGTTATTGTTTACTAATATAACGCCTTGCTGGCTGACAAAAAGTCCATTTGTCCAACCATCATTATTTGTATTTTCCTTTTTATGAACGACCATAGAAATATCATTTTTAAACAGTCCGCCACTTACCGTATCTCCTTGAATCTTTCCTATAACGGCTCCTGTCCCACTGCTATCTATGTTTTGTAATACCCCTACACCAACCAGACCACTCTTAAATCCAAAATCATATCCATTTTGATCAATAGTAGTATTTTTTGAATAAAGTTCCTCCCAGTTCTACCGGAGTTATAACGGAGCCGTTCCCGGAAAGACCGTTTTGTACATATACAGCGGAACCAACAGTTCCTAATAATGATAAATCTCTCCAGTTACTGTTTCCTGCTGTATCTTTTGAAAGGAAATACGCCGGTGCATACCCGTCATCTTTACCGGGATTAATTATCAGATAACCACTATTACCATAATTATTTGCTAATGTTATATCTCCGGACGACAACAGGCTGATTCCTTGTGTATTTCCACCAATTGCATTTGAAATATCAATCGGCCCACCAGATAACACACTTACGCCTTCATTATTATTGCCATAAGCATTCGATATATTTATTGCATTATTGTTGGATGAAATATTTACATGGTTTTGAGACTGTATCGTAACACTCTGTGTGGCGTTCATATTTATATCCTGTGCAGACAGGTTCACATTTTGGTTTGAATTCAAATAAAAACCACTCAGATTATTAAATACCATTTCGTATCCATTGCCTGAAATATGTGTATTTTCCGATAAAGTTCCTCCAAGTTTTATCAAATCTGAATTAGATGCAGTCAGTCCGTTACTAGCCTGCAGATTAAACGGCTCAGATTCCGGAATATGAATTGTATCTAATACAATACAGCCGTTGGAATCTGTAGAAAGTACGACATGAGACTTTTTCACATAATAAATGACCTCCATCCCATCTAACTGGAATGAGTTATTATTTGTCCATAAAAAGCTAGCGGTCACATTGTTTACTGATGACCTGTCGAAATCATCAATAAATTCATAACAGGAATAATACCCCCCGCCATATGTACCAACCAGTTTCATCTCTTCCGGGGAGTTTTGATCAAACTCAACTCTGTTGCTTGGGGTACTCAGAACACCATTAACGGACAAAGTCAAGGCCGCACCTCCTGAATAATTGTAGGTTGTAAATTGGTTTAAATGAATACGTACTATAATTTTATCAATGATATCACCCGGACACAATTGAATATTTACAGGAATTGATTGGGAATATTCATAGCCGTTGGTACCATCTCCCATAGTAGAACTGCACAATTGGAAAGTAGTATCTACCGTGAAGAAGGAACTATCAACACCTGAGACCTGGGCAGAAAAACCAGGAAATGAAGTAATTGCATTGCAAAAATAATATTGGCCACTTGTGTCATTCAAAAGCTGATTGAATATATTCCCGTAAAAGACAGTCCCTCCTGTTTTAGTTTGCACGAATGGAACAATACAATTGTTGTTTAGATTTCTAAACATTGAATCGAGGCACATACCGCCTGAAAAAAGGTATTGCTTAAAGTTGTCTGCTCTAAACTTATAACTTTCACGAGAAACAGAATCCTGTGTAAATAACAAGGTGCTGTCAGTTATCTGAGGCAAATCAGGGAATTCAGTAGGACGCCTGCCTTGTAATGATTGACCACTGACCGACAGCTGCAGCATTAAAATGAAACTGACAAATACAGCCTTGTTTGAGAATTTAAATGAATTCATATGAGTATTTTTCATTTTTATAATTTTATTCTTCAAGTTTCCAGTAATGTCCATCCTCCGTCGCCCAGAACGAATTATTCTCCGTAAACCATGCGTGTATCTTCTGCGTATCAGTATTGCAACCACCAACAATCCCGAAACTTAAATAATCAAATACCTTTTGATTAACAGCGTCAAATGTAAACGGATCTTGATTCAATACAAACTGCAGGCAGCCAATATCGATCTTATGATCACCTGTCATAACGACCTGCTGAACATAACTTATGTTTACACATAATTTTCCATTGATTTGGCTGTCAATACTGACTATATAGTTTGTATCATCTGTTGGATAGCTGTAAACGCCTGTAGGTTTAACGAATGTCGTATCATACGTCACACAAAAATGAAATCCATTGTTTGCAAAAGAAGCTGAGTCAGCAGACAACAATATGGGAACACAAAACCTGGAACTATCTAATTCAAAAGTGAGGCTTTTACAATTAAAGGTATCGACGTTTGCACACCCGTTTATAACAGCTGGCTGATATTCGTAAACAGCCTGGGGCAAGCCTAAAAAGGAACTGTTGGGAAACAAATCTATAGCATCCTTAATAAAACCACACTGATTGCCGGTACTATTTGGATTATTGATTACCCCTATATATCTGTATGACCCTGCGTAATTTCCGTTATTATATGGAACATATATCTTATTATCCGGACCCATTTGCAATTGGCCGGGAACGATGGTGTTCGAAGTAAAAATATCTATTGCACTGTTTTTCACATTAACCGCTTCTAAATCATATTGTGTAATCTTTTTTGAAAAAGGACTCGAAACATAAAGCTTCTTATTATCTATTGAAAACTCTGCCCCATAAGGATATGTGATACTGTCAACTGTAAAATGAACATTTGTAATTTGGCCTGTAGTTGCATTAAACCCAAAACATTGAAGCCTGCTTTTATTAAGCGGATCATCGTGATGAGCCTGGCAATTTATCAGCAAATTACTGTTTCTGTTAAATTTTAAAACTCCGCCCAATTGTGGAAATGCAAAATCAGGCGATCCTATAGAAATTGTATCAAACGTATGCAGTCCGTTTATATCCAGCAAATAAATGTAAAATACATTTGAATAGCTTTCCTTAGCTACCACCCAATAGTCACGCTTGTTTGCATGTCGGGTATAAGTAACTTTATCACTGGCAACATTACCCGCTAACAGGTTTATATTTTTTTTACCAACCATAACATCCCCTTTCCCGGAATTTAAAGCCATATCAACAACAGAATAGTATAAACCATAAAAATAGGTGGTAGTAAAAATGTAATATTGATTGACATGACCTGGAAAAGGAACAATCGCTCCTTGTTCACTATCATATCTGCCCAACAAACCTGTTCCATTCGGCATGGAATGATGAGTAGAGTCCCACACAGTGGCCCCATCTGTATAAAATAACAAATGACCTGAATTTTTATCTGAAACAGCTGAACAACCCTCTCTTGTATTTAATGCCCCATCGTATAATACTGTTGGTGGATTCGTATTAAAATTCAATCCAGCCTTATTTCCAAAATACCAGTTATTATTGTTTTTCTTCAAACTATTTGTCTGTGCATGACTGATCTGAAGAAAAGAAAAGAGAAAAAAAAGCTTAAAGAGAAATCTGTAATTTTGAATAAAACCTACTTTACACAGGGGTACTGATAAACAATATTGTATAAAAAACCTTGTACAGTTTCTGATATGAACTAAAGCAGGCAAAATCATGTATGACGTATATTTAACAGTTTAAATATTACAAATAACAAAACGCAGGAATACACCTGCACTCAAGTATCATACAACTTAGTTCAATACAATGTTATATAAATAATTTCATCTAACCAAACAAAAAGTTAAAAAAATGGAAAACTATTTATAATACGGTTGGAAAACTAAAACCAGTTCCTCATCTACCGCCGGAGCGAAATGAATCCTGCTTTATTATATTCATCATTGTCCAGATTTCTATACCTGAAAGAATAATAATACGTCCCCTCCGGCAATGGCGCTCCGTTATAGTTACCATCCCAGTCGTTCAGATAATTCTCACTGCTGTAGAGTTCCACTCCCCAAATGTTATAAACTGAAAATTCTGTTTTATTCCGAACGCATGGGATGCTGAATACATCATTTATGCCATCTCCGTTCGGTGTAAATGTATTTGGGATAACACATTCATCCATAAGGATGAAAACCCATGCACTTCCTTTTCCTTCATTCGGACAACCATTAATGAAAAGGCTGTCCGCAAAATAAGCAGAACAAATCTGGTATTGAAAACTATCTGCTTTAAAATATCCGCCGGGTGTATAAACCAAACTGCCATCATCCAGGACGGACACCGTTCCATTTGAAGGCGGAAAGGTTATTGCATCCTCCTTACAAAGCAGTAGGATATCTGTATTACTGTTTTTATCATTTTCCAGTACAGGTATTGTAATGCCGCTGAGTGAACTCATATGTACGACATCGTTTACGGCAACCAGCGGCGAAACAACCGAAGGCATCATGTTTAATACCATCTCATCTGAAACAGAATCCAGACAGGCATCGTTAGAAGTCAGCCTTAAAATGACTGCACCTGTATACCCTGAATCGGGAAGAAATGAAACCAGGTTGGGAAAATTTGTAGGCAATATATTGCTTAATGAACCACTACCGGAAACAATCGACCAGACGGCTGTCACGGCAGAACCTCCCAGAAAAGATGCACTTAACGTATATTCCGGAATCTTGTTGCATAAGGAATTATCCGGTCCGGCATTTACGATACCCGGTGGCTCTACGGTAACTGTCAATGTATCCGTAGTAAAACATTCTTCGTTGTATATTTTCCATACCAGTTTATATTCCCCCGGAATCAAATCAGACAACTGACAAACAGGAGAACTTATTGAAGAAAAAGTCACATCGCCTGGCCCGTCTGCCTGCTCCCAAATCCCCTGATTGGAATGGGTTGGTGCATTGGCATAAAGTGTGGATGTAGAGGAGCAGATTTGTTGGTTGGAACCTGCAATCGCTAAATCCGCCGCACTTATAACCGTAATCAACACCTCGTCAGAAGATGGGGGACAATTCGGACTTGATATAGTCCAGCGAAAGCTGTAAATACCTGGTACAACTCCTGCTACGGGTGAGTTGGGTTGTGCGGGAGAAATAATGAAGGGTGTATTCGGACCGGAAACAAATGACCAACTTCCCGTTGTACCTGTAACTGGACTGTTCGCAGATAGACTGACATTTCCAAAAACACAGAATTTTTCGTCGTTTCCTGCATTTGCCGCATTGGGAGTCGAATTATTGTTGATGGTAACGGTATCCTTTGAAAAACAGGATGCATCTGTATTAACTACAGTCCAAACAAATTTATAGGTCCCCGGCACCAAAGACCCGACAGTAGAAATGGGGGCATGCTCTGAAGTGATGTCAGCATCGGGACCTGCTATCTGTGTCCAGGTTCCGGTACCGACGGCAGGTAGGTTAGCTGAGAGAATGGTGGCATCCTGCTGACATAAATGCTGATCAGCTCCCGCATTTGAAACAGAAGGCGCTAAAGCCGAGACCGTTAATTTTACCGTATCCCTGCTTGGTGAACAGGCAGAACCATTGCTTATTGTCCAAACCATGATATAAGTGCCGAACATATCCAATCCTCTGACTTCTGAAACAGGATTGTTGACAGACGAAATAGAAACACTTGCAGGACCAGACACCTGAGACCATCTTCCTATTCCGTTTAATGGTACATTACCCTGCAAAATGGCATTCCCAAAACAGACCATTTGATCAGCCCCTGCGGCAGCCATGGTAGGTAAAGCATAATTGTCAATTCTTTTTAGATCACTGCTGGAACAGGTACCATTGGATAATGTCCATTTCAGGGTATACGTTCCAGGAACAGTATTTGTCAATACGGCATCCGGTGTATTCACATTAGGATAGAATTGTGCACCGGAAGGTCCGGATAAAACGGACCAGGTTCCTGTTTCGCCGTTTGCAGGGGTACTGCCATTTAATCTGAAAGATGTTACATTGCAGTAAGCACTATCCGGTCCGGCATTCGGTATTTGTGTGGATGTTCTGTTATAGATAATTACTTCATCAACTGTTTCAGGGCAGCCATAAGAGGCTGGTATTGTATACCTGAAAATATAAACGGAACCCGGGAGTAATCCGGAGATGCTGGCAATGGGGTTATTAGCAGGAGACTGACTGATGACAGCAAGTGGTCCAGAAATCTGCGACCACACCCCTGCACTACCGGTATTTGCCCGTAAGGTAGCTGAAGGTAAATTGCATAAATTTTGGTCGGGTCCTGCATTTGCCGGAATAGAAATATTAATGACTACATCATCCGTAGACGGCGAACAACTCGGTCCGCCTGCAACAATCCACCTGAATGTATACGAACCATTGGTTAAACCGGTCACGGTAGTTTGTGTAAACGTATTACTGGTTATTCTGGCGATGTTTGGACCCGTGACCTGTACCCATTGCCCTGTTCCAATAAGGGGCGGTTGGGCATTTAACTGTGCGGTGTTTGCGTTAACCCCGCATAAAACCTGGTCTGAACCGGCATTGGCCATGGATGGCGGAGAAGAAGCTGTTAACGTAACTTCATCTGAGGTATATGGACATACGCCATTCCGGATGGTCCATCGGAATGTATAAATTCCGGTGGTTAAGTTTGTAACCCCGCAGACAGGGTTGTCGGGGTTGGAAAGGAGCGCATCCCCATCTCCCGAAATCTGCGTCCAGACACCTGTACCATATGCAGGATTATTTCCAAGCAGGGTATATTCATCTGAACAGATGGTTGCATCTGTCCCCGCGTTAGCTGCAGTTGTATTCGCTGAAATGGTAATGACAACAGTATCGGTCGTACTATTGCTGCAACCCAGCACGGACACTGTCCATAAAAACTTATACGTACCATTCGCTGCACCGGATACTGAAGTGATATGGGTTGATCTGTCAGCTATCAAAACAGGTGCACCTTCAATCTGATACCATACACCGGAACCGGAGACGGGCCGAACGGCATTCAGCTGAATGGTTGAGGTTCCTTCAGGCAGGCATTGATCAGCTCCTGCATTTGCCACTGAAGGACCGGAAGATGCACTGGTGGTAATCTTAACGGTATCCTTAGACACAGCGCCACAGGAGTTATTGATTGTATAGGTGAATGAATACGTAGTGGCAGGCTGTAATCCGGATAGGGTCGGTGAGGGAACAGTATTGCCCGGAGAAAAAATAACGCCGGCAGGTTGCGACACCCATAATGCAGTTTCATCGGCATGCAACCCGTTTCCATGAAGTATTATGGGAGAGTTATAACAGACAGTATTATCGGCCCCTGCATTTGCATTTGTAATGAGCGTATCCGGAATAAAGACCTTTACATCGTCAGAATTGGACGGGCAGTTATTCCCACCCCTGACGGTCCATCTGAAAGTGTACTCACCGGGTATCAGCCCCCTGATGTCAGTAATATAATTTACCGGAGAAACAATGGTGGATGAAACCGGCCCTGCTACCTGGCTCCATCTCCCGTTCCCTAATCCGGTAAGTACAGGATTATTCCCGGCAAGCTGAGCTGTTGGGGAAGAACAGGCAAAATATAAATCTGTGCCTGCATTCGTTCCGGTTGGAGTCCGGGAAACGGTCACATCAACGAAATCACTTACTGCCGGACATCCCATACCAAAGGAGTAATTTACTTCCACCCGATAGGTTCCCGGTAATTTTAACCCGTTTATATCATTAAATAATCCATAACCGGTCGGATAACTGCTAAATGCGCCCGAAGGACCGCTGATTATCCTGTAGTTCAGCGTACCGGCACCGGTCGTGGTTGCCGGAATGATAGTCGATGTTACATCACATGGGAGAATCTGGTCGGGACCTCCATTGACAGAACCTTGCTCAAAGAATGAATAGCAGACTAAATTATTACTTGAACAGCCTGAGCTGGTATTTTGAATCTTATAATTAAAGCAATAGGTTCCATATTCTGTAATTCCTGTAACCAGTGTAGATGGATTATCAGGTGTCGCAATTGTCAGTGGAGAACCGGCGGTCTGTGTCCATCTTACTGTCTCTCCTGCGTAAAGGGGTGCATTTCCCCTGAGAGTGATTGAATTCACTAAACCGCAATACTTTGTTTCAGTACTAAATGAATTTGAATTGGCAACAGTGGAAGCCTGACCGGGCGGAGGCACCACAATATGCACTTCATCATAGCCGCTGACACATGGCCCAGTCACTGTATATCTAAATACATAGGTTCCTTCCACCAAATCACATACCCTGGTACCGGGGCTGTTTGGCTGCGTTATGGCCGGCACCGATGGCCCTGACACAAAAGTCCAGGTACCGTTTTGTCCGCCCAGTCCGCGTCCGCCATTGGATGCCAATAAATTTGCGCAGGATGACGCAGAAAAACAATTCCCTAAAATCTGGTCATCGCCGGCGAAAACTGGAGCGACACCGCCAAAATTTGTTATTGACACATCATCGCTGGATGTACATCCGTTGACGGTGGTTATTGTCCAGCGCAAAATGGACGTTCCGGCATTATTCGGATTAATCGAAATGGGCGATCTGGGATTATGGATTTCAGCAATCGAAATACCAGCAGCATTGGATCCTACAAATGTCCATTTTCCGATCTCTCCGGCATGCAGCGGGAGATTGGCATAGAGCGTTGAAGTCGCATTGGGACAAAAAACAGTGTCCTGTCCTGCATTGGGAGTTGTCAGTGGAAGCACCGTTATGGTAACAAAATCCTCTGCAATATACCCATCCCTGCATTTTATGCTCAATCGGAATACATAATCCCCCGAGCCATATCCGCTGACAGCAGTAATCAAAGTATTTGGTGAATGAATAATAACGGACGGACCGGAAACCTGTGACCAGTTCACAACTGCACCAGACGCAAATAAACCGGAACGGGTTCCATTGAGTGTCATACTATCGTTCTGGCAAATGGTATTGCCTAAACCGGCATTAATGGAACAATTCTGACTATAGATATTAGCATTAATTACCAGCAATAATAATGTGGCAAGCAACCTTTTTCGCATATGAAGTGGCACTGATATTTTATGCATACTATCCTATTGACAAAATATCATAGTTTTGGATATATGAAGTTAAATTTTTATTCTATGCTGAAAAGTTTATGTTATTCACATTTTTTAATAAGTATCATTTAACAAAAAAGCCTCCCATAGGGAGGCTGAAAAGTCATACTTGACCATTTTATTAATGAGAAATTAAAACATTATCCAAATTGTACTGTGTCGTATTTGTTGCAGGTGAATAACCGCCGGTATATCTGAAAGCGAAATATACGGCAGTTCCGGTAATGGCGTTCAAAGAAACCGGTGTGGCATTTGAAAAACTGGTTGTTGCTGCCGGTGCATCATCCACCAATAAATTCCATGTAGATGACGATGGGTCGCCGCTGCCGGAATAATTGGTGGAATATAATACTTCCATCTTTATTGTTCCCGTTACAAATCCCACATATCTTCTCCATACTATTTTTTCATCGGTAGTGGCGTCCAGGTTTACAGGCGGCGTAATTAACCAGCAAATATTGGATGGCTGTTGCTGTGAGACGGTTGAAGTGTATGCGGAGACACGTGCATTTTTATCCGATGAACCGTATCCGTACCAGTATTTTGTACCCGCTGTTGAGAAATTAGTCCAGCTGGGAATAGATAAATTCCCGGAGGTAGATACCCCGTTAAAATTTTCATACAATATCGTATCGACCACCGGAGGAGGAATGTCAATACAATTCGTACCTCTCAGATTCACATCGGACGTATCACGTATGGAAAGCTGTTTGGTGGAGTTATACTTCGTATAAACGCCTAAAATGGAACCATTTCCTTCCGGTGTTCTGGCAAAGGCAAATGTGCAAAAAGGGCTGGTTCTGACAGTAACGGTTCCGCCGTCACAATCCCCCAGAATTCTGTCTCCATCATCCGGAACAGCTTTATTCACTTCTGCATAAGGCGTATCGATACTCGTACCTTTAAATTCCACATTTTCAAACTGCACCAAACGGGAAAGGTAGGAATCATTCAGCTGACCAATCGTAATATGCTGAACCAAAGGTGCGATATCATTTCCTGTCGGGCCTTTTACAATTACCTTTGGCAACAAGGCCTGCGCAATTCTACCGACACTGGTACCATCCACATAGCCGCCTAACTGAGGGGTGCCGCCATAAGTACCCAATGCAAGGCCCTGACATTTTACATAAATTTTTCTGCCTATCGGATAATCCGTATACAACCCGGAAGACACATCAATGGAAACTGCGATGGCAGCATTACCGTCATCAATCACGATAGACTTATAGAAGCTTCCGGTTCTATCATCAGCAATTACGATTCCGGCAATATTTACATCATCCGGAATAGAAACCGGCGAACCACCTGTATAATATGCCTTCAGGCGGCTGATACTGATCGTATCTAGGTTGGGATCTGCCGTATTTCCGGGTGGCTCGTCAAACGTATCCTTTTTACAAGAGGTGGCGGAGGAGATAGCAACCAGCAGGGCAATTGCTATAAATAATTTCTGGATGGATGTTGTCATTTTATATCAAATTATAATTTTAAAATTTATTACTCAACAATTAAAACCTATACGTCAGGTTCAGATAAAAATTGATTCCGTAGGCATAGGTGTATTTTGCAGGAAACTTTGAAGGATCTTTTTCAGCAAAATCAAAACGCAGCTGTTCTCTCCCGCTGACGATGAAGTTTCTGTTGTTCGTGACATTGCTGATTCCGGTATTCAGTACCAGATAATGTTTGCCTGCATCCTTCCCCTTCATGTTTTTGAAGGTGGACTTCAGCCTCCAGGAATAACCGCCGGACAAATCCAATGTCCACTGTCCTTTCCTATTATAGCGTTCCTGATTCACAATGGCATACCATTGTTCCGACTGATAGGGCACCGCATCCGTAGCACGTTCGGTGCGGTGTGTCGGCGCAAAATCAGAATAGAACCGATCGAAGAAATTCACATTGGCACTCACATACCAGAATTTCTTGGAACGATAATTCAAGCCCAAAGAGTAAGCCTGCTGAGGAACATTGGCCACATAAAAATTCTTACTGTAAATAAGGTCTGTCTGAATCAGTTCCGGCTGGTTGTCGATGGTCAGGGTACCTATCTGGCGGCTGGTATAATAATACTTGCCTACCGATGCCACCAATGAAGCGCTCAGCCCTTTATATATTTGGGCCTCGACACCCAATTCACCGCCAAAATGCCTTTTATCGATATGGGTAAGCGTGTAACTGGCCAAGCCAAAATAATCATCGTCAAAATAAGTCAGTACGTTAGAGCCATCTTTGAAATCGGTAAAATAGCCGGTTGCGCGCAACTTAAGGATAGGAGAATTATAAATATACCCACCTTCCACTGAACCAATTTTCTCACTTGCAGCACCATTTGCTATATTTCTGGTTCGTGGGGAAATGAACAAATTATCCCAAAAAGGGGCACGGGTCTGGTAGGAACCATTGGCATAGACGTAGTGACGGCCGCTGATCTTATATGTCAATCCGCCTTTCACTAAAAAATTGTTATAGGAATATACTTTTGATTTCCCTTCCGAAGTTGTCGGATTCAATCCGTTTCGATAAAATCCTTCCCTCCATTGGGTCGTATTGGAAAACTCTGCAGCCACAAACCAGTCGACATGTTTAGTGTGTTGGTTGGCTTGTCCCCAAACACTTGTTTTATGCACTACCGATGCATAATTGTATCCAAATTTATCGCCACTACGGACGATATGTCTAGGCTGGTTTAAATCTGAATAAGCAGCACTCGGATTCGCCAGAGAGTCACCTTCTGTAAAGGCGTCCACATCATAAAAGAAATCAGCTCCTAACAGATCTTTGGCACGTTTGAAATTTTTTGTTTGCTGAAACTGGTACATCACCCCTGCCGTCAAATCTATATTCTTAACACTCACGTTATAAACAGAATTAAAATTAAAGCGTAAATGATTCTGCACATCTTCCTTTAACACATATTGCCCTCTTAATCCGGTAACATTATTCCCTGAAATGCCCTCTGCATCCTGAATGGTTGTGAGATTCTCCGGATTTCTGTTTCTATCATACAACTGCGCCCAGTTTACCTGTAATAATGATGGATTTGTCAGAATTAATTCAGTCAGGTCTGATGCCTGTTCTGGCAGTCCTTCATGAATCAGATAACTTGGCAGGTATTTATAATAATCCGGTCTTGGATCCGGAGCATCGCTTCTGTCAATACCGGAAAGGCTTCTTTCACCGAAAGAAAATCCTGCGGCAGACAGCAAATTCATGTTTTCTTTTGGCTTCCATTCATGTGTCAGAATGAATGTAGGCTGATGTCTGTATTCAACCCTGGAGTTTCTGACTTTACCATTCTGATAACCCCAGTTGGGATTGTAATAATTGGAACCTGCCAATTCATAAGCCTCTTTTGTGGTCGCTCCGGCTTTTCCCTGTTTGGTGGGTGCACCAAAAATGGTCAGTGCCAGGGACTGCGTCTTAAACATTTTCTGTACGGATGCGAAATAAGAAACACTCTGCATGGCCGTACCTTTGATATAGCCGTCTTTCCCCCATCTTCCAAACAACGACACTGCAACACTCCATCCTTTTTAGTGATACCAGTACCATAGGTGATGCCGCCCCGAAGATCATAGGTCCTGTTTGATGTTCCAATAGTCACACTCAGTTGTTTCCGTTGTTTCGCAGCACGGGAATCGATGGAATAAACTCCGCCAATGGAACCGATGGAGAAAGTGGTCGGTTTTAGTCCGTAAGAATTCTCCCGGTTCCGGGTGACATCATTCAGGCCGGCCCACAAGTTAAATGCACCAAATCCGTTGTCGATATACTCCGTCGGGATACCATTCATATAGGTATCAAAATAGTCGTTATCATATCCTCTGATGCGGAAACGGGCGATGCTGAAATTAAAATTGGCGGCGGACAGGAAAGGGTCTCTTCCGGCACTTAAAACAGGTGATATACTCTGATCTGAACCACCTTCATCGTTCGCTTCAATATCTTCTAAGGTAATGACAGGAATATCATCCTCTGCAGCAGCATCTGAGGTATCGGCTTGCATTCCGTTATTGGCCAGGGAATCCTGAATTATTTTCGAATTTGCCGGCACCATAAAAGGAAGCAAAATACACAGTAAAACAGACAAAGACTTTTTAATCATAAAAGTTGGTATTAAATTTGAGATGCTTGTGTTAAAAGCAGCCGACAAAGTTAAAGATAATTCTTCAATAGTATATGTCCTTACATTTCATATTTTCCACAATGAACAATCACAATTAATACGTATTTTTAGCCTATGAAAACTATTTTTGTACTTACCATCTCCCTATTTACAGGTACTTTTCTTTTTGCTCAAAACAAACAGTACAAGGTGGTGCTGGCCGGCTTCTATAATCTGGAAAACTTCTATGACACTATCAATCAGCCGTATGTGGATGATGAAGACTTCACACCGGATGGCAGCTATCATTACACAGGCGGTATTTTTTGGGATAAAGTGGATCATTTAGCGGAAGTACTGTCCCAAATCGGCACAGATGTTTCGCCGGACGGCCTTGCCTTTTTCGGTTGTGCGGAAATAGAAAACAGAACAGTGCTGGAAACCCTTGCCAATCATCCGAAATTAAAATCCCGGAATTACCAGGTGGTCCATTATGACGGCCCGGACCTGAGGGGTGTGGATTGTGGATTCATGTATAATCCTAAATATTTTAAAGTATTGGAAAGCCGTTCAATTCGTGTAAACCTGAGCCTGGTGGTGAAAGACTGGAGACCAACACGCGATATTCTTTTCATAAAAGGTATGCTGAACGGCAGTGATACTGTTTTTGTATTTGTCAATCACTGGCCATCCCGGCGCGGAAGTGCGGAAGCAACCGCTCCCCTGCGCGAATATGCCGCCAGTATCGGCAAAGGCATCATCGATTCCCTGATGTCTGTCAATCCAAATACAAAAGTATTGGATATGGGCGACTTAAATGACAATCCAACCGATCCTTCCATGGTAAGTGTCTTGAAATGTGTAGACAAGAAGGATAAATGTCAGCCGGGTGGTTTATTCAATCCCTGGGTGGATTATTTTAAAAAAGGAATCGGCACACTGGCGTTTAATGACTCCTGGGGCATATTCGACCAGATCGTGTTATCTTCCGGGTGGTTAGACCAGAAACAGTCCGGTTACTTTTTTCAAAAAGCCAGTATCTTCAGCAAGGATTTCATGATTCAAAAAACAGGCAAATACAAAGGCTATCCTAAACGTACCTGGGATTTTAATATTTACAATGCCGGTTACAGCGACCACTTCCCTACTTACCTGACACTTCTCAAAGAAGTGAAATAAAAATAGTTACCCTAAAAGAAACGTTACGCAATCAGTTCACAATTATAAAAAAGGGTTGCTTCTTTCAGCAAACATGCACTTCGTGTGAATGACGGCAGTAAATCATTATTATTGCTTGAACAGCGGTGTGATATTATTTTCTCCTTTGTACAGCAAATTGATAAAATAAACTCCGTTAGGCAATCCGCTGATATCAATGCTGAACATTTGAGCATTAGAAGGAAGTTGTTCCATACGGATTTTTCTTCCGACCATATCCAGAATCTCCAGCATGACTCTATCAGAAAGCGATCCATTCAGGCGGATATTCAATTCTCTCTCAGCCGGATTTGGAAAAACGGAGAAATCAACGGCCCGGTGACTCACAATCGCCGTATTTACACAGGAAGATGAAATACCATTCGGGCCGAATATCTTTTCCACCCAGTACGGGAAATCAACATACGGGTTACGGTTACCCTGAATGGCAAACACCGAATCGTTGCGTTGAATCTCAAATGCACCCGGAGGATCTTGTTTGTGCCATTGTACACAAAGCTGTACTATCCAGGAATCCAGCCCGGGATATTTATTGCCATCCAATACATAATCCGAAGTACTTCTTCCCAACATAGAAGGTAATGAATCCTCATATCTGGTAATGAAATACAAATACGCTCTGGCGAAATCCCCTTTGAAGTCATCACGGGGTTCAAAAACATTTGATGTGGAATATCCAAAATTAGATGCTGATTGTGAAGTACCCACCTTACTGTTATTGTTTGAGGTGTAGAACGCACCGTTCACATATCCAATAGGGACGTTTCCTTTCTTGAAATTGGTAAACCCGTCCGCAGGCCAGATAAAATGCATATCACTATAAGCATCCTTCACGGCATTGTCATTACTGCCTCCGAACCAGGAAGTAGGAAAGGTATGTTCCTTATCATAACACTGGCATTGGGCTGAAGTAGATGCACCTAAGCAAAAATCGGTCGGGTATCTGAAATTACAGAAATCCGTACCTCCGGGTATATCTGAAGAATAACGGTCCACAATAACATACCCACCGCCCGTTTCAGCCGGCTTGTAATCTGTACGGTTATAATTATTATCTACTAATGAATAAGGAACTAGTGTAATATTGTTCGAAATCAGATGATACAGCTGCGTCTTGAAATTGGCGCAGGATCTGGTGCTGTCTAATGAATTGTAATAGGTACCCGGGCCGGCAAATACCGAAAACACCGGTAATAGAACAGCCAAAAGAATATAAATTAGTTTATGCTTCATCGTGTGTCGTTAAGATAAAAAACCTCGTCCCTGAATTGCAATACTGCAAAATACAGAAACGAGGCAATTTAGTAGTCTGTTAATTTATTCAACCAAAAATGAGATGGTGCTGTTTTCATTCTTATAGCGGATGTTAACCAGGTAAATCCCTTTGGAGAAAGCAGATACGTCAATTGTCTGTATTTTCACACTGACAGGCAACTGCCCTGCCACCACTCGTCGTCCGCTGACATCAATCACCTCCATCATGGCCGGCTCAGACAACGGTTGTTTAAACAGGATGGAAAGTTCCCCGGACTGAACCGGATTCGGAAAAACCGAGAATGTTGTCGCAGCCGCATTTCTCACGCCGGTTCCTGTGGCTGTTGTTGTATCACGCTGGTTCACCGTTGGAACTATCAGGCTCTTATATAGTTTAAACCCATTACAAATTTTATAAGAATACACCGCTACTCCGTAGCTGGTATTTGGTGTCAATCCTGAAATGGTGAAATTGGTATCCACATTGGTGGTAGCCACTTTGGCAACATACGTCTTAGGTGAATTGCCTACAGAGTCTCCTGGCACATAATTCACACTATCTCTCAAATTGGCAATAAATCCTTTTGCAATCACCACTACATATCCATCTGCAATGACTTGTTGTTTGAAGTGACCGGCAATCGTTGTTCCAGTCACATTACTGAATACTAAATTCTGTGGTACTGCATTTGGTTCAACACAAACACCACCGGTAGTGGTCGCATTGGTCTTATTAACATTTGTCGTGAATTTAACCTTATAGTTAGGACCTCCCGAACAACCTGTATTTTTAAACGGAAAAACAGCAAAATAATAGGTCGTTCCAATATCTAAACCGGTTAAAGTAAATGTTGTATTCGTACCGATATAACCCACATAGCTGGAATCTGTAAATGCACCGGATACCTGTGTCAGCAATTGACCAACGGTATAGGTTGTTCCATCATTAACACCTACTAAAAATGAACTGTTCTTTCTATATACCACCAGGTATCCGTCTGCACCGCCTGAATGCGGTGTAAAGGTAGCTGTAATGGAATTGTTGGTGGTTCCGGTAACGGTAATGCCTGTAATGGTATCCGGTTCTGCACATGCCGGTACACCTCCGGATGTAATTGTGTCATCCTTAAGTGGGGTAGTTCGTAAATAATTCGGCCCGAAAGAACATGTATTGTATGGTACCACAGCGAAATAATATCTAGTACCTGCGGTCAACCCTGAAATGGTAAAATTGGAATCTGTTCCAACATACGCCACTTTTGATTTAAAACTGGAATATTTAACAGAATCACCGATAACGTAAGGAATGGAATCTAAAGGGTATCCAATATTGGAACTGGTGCTGTATACGACAACATATCCACTCGGTGCCGGAACAGATTTAGTAAATTTTCCATTAATGTTGGAATTATCAACTAACGTGAACTGCAAATTTGTTGGTTTTGAAGTAGGTTCCGGACATGCATCAATCAATGTCTTGGCCGTATCATTACCTGGAGAAGCGATTTTATAATTTGGTCCGCCTGTACAACTGACATTATTGTATGGATAAACATACGCTTTGTAGGTAGTATTGGGAACCAATCCGCTTTTTGAAAAAGTTGTGCCGCTGCCACTGCTTAATACGGTCGCAGTTCCTATTAATTGACCAACACTGTAACTTGTAGCATCTGTGATGGTCGGAACGGTAGCATTACTGTCTAACAAGACCAGATAGCCGTCCGCACCATTCCCCGTGAAGGAACCGGAAACGGAAGAAGTGCCTGTTGCAGTTAATACCACATTCGTGACAGATGTAGCTGGTTCAGTACAAGCAGAAACGGTACCAGTAGTAAATGAGATACTAAAATCATCTACTGCCAATAGATCATCTGAACCTGGAGTAGCATCAAAATCATTGAAACGAATCCAAAAAGTAGCTCCATTCGGAATAGCCATTCCTGTAACGGTACCAGACACATTGGAAAAAACAGTATTGCCATCTAATGCTTGTGCTGTAGTCCCTGTGTTTGTAGAACTACCCGTTAAAGCAGGCGCAAGCGTCCAACTTCCCTGATATACAGAGTCTGTACCTGTAGCATATTCGAACAACAAAGTATCTTTATACCCTGTATTTGTATTACCGCGTCTCCATTGCTCGCATCTATAGGAAACAGTTGCTGAAACAATGGTAGAGCCTGTGTTATTTACAAATTTAGCTCCAAAGTAAAGTTTGTTAGTGTTTGCATTTGTAGTTAATAAAGAACCAAAAGCTCTATCGCTACTACTTGCAGCACCGGCTGAATAAAACCCGCCTGTAGTTGATGAACCGGTACCTGCTGTTATAGATGGTGAATTGGGAGCATATCTCCACCAATTTGCAGGAATCGGATTAGTCGTTGAAGTTCCGGTTGCAGGCAAACCATCAAAGTTTTGTGTGTAAGCGGTAGAATTTGTGATGGAAATTTGTGCTAAAGCCAATTGTACCGTCACACACAACAACGCTGCAAAGAGTGTACTTATTTTATTCATAAAAAAGAGTGTTTTAAATTTTGAACAACTCAGCAAAAATACAACTAATATTCAGAATAATGGTGCATCTGAAAAGTGTATTTCAGGTGAATGTGGATAAACTTAAGAACAGACTGACATACATCAATAAAACCAATAAGAAAACAGAAAAGGCAATGAAAATCAAATCATTATTCACTTTTTATTAACTCATTCCTTCAGCTTCAGAAATGTTCCTACTTTAGTATCCTTCTCATTTTCCTTACTGATAATATAACCACCATCCGGCAAATGGCTGATATTTATCTGCAATTCCTCTCCGGGCAACCTGTCATAGCTTTCAGCCCACACCAGTTTTCCCTGTGTATTGTAGATACTGAATCTTGCATTCTTAGATTCCGGCTCTTTGTTCCATTTCAGTCTAATTTCGTCTTTGGCGGGATTTGGAAACACCTGAAGTGATTTATCTGTATTAGTTTTGTTAATAACACCGGATATAACGGCGGTAGTATCGTAATGAATATCCAGATAAGGTCCTTCCAGTTCCAGGGTATCACCGTTGAAGAATTTAATGACATTATTGTTCAATACCTCCAAACGGAATTGGGTGATGCCTGTCTTGTTTATGAACTTCAATGCCTGCGGATCCAGGTCAAAACGGAGTGCATATTCATTTCCGCGCAAACTACCCGCCGCACAGGCCACATTGGACAGAGAAGCGGTTTCTGAGAAATCCCCGGCTTCCGGTTCGGATGTCCCAAAAGTGCCCTGTTTGATATCCAGTGTAAAATCCTGAGGGAAAACAACCGCGCCGGAATAGGTCTTGCTGACAGACTTTGTTCTTAAGAACAAACTCGCTTTTTTAATCACCTTATCATCCGGAATGGAGGATGTATTGAATGAAACGATACCTTTAGTTTTAGAAATGCCGTTATTGGCTATCTGAATCTCTCCGGTACCGGTTTGTCCGGTGGAAGTCACCCATCCATCCTCATTGCTGCCGGCAGAGTAAAAAGAGGTATCTCTGTTCCTCCTCAGGTAATTGTTGATGTATTTACGCATATAAAATTCCGCCAAAACAGTATAACTGTGCGGTCCGAGGTGGTAGGTATCAATACCATTAAGCCCCATGGCTGTGTGGGGGGATGGATAATCGATGTTTCCCCGAGGAAATGGAACTGACCTGGGAGGATACGTACCGTATGGCGGATACCTTAATGCTGTAGTTTGACCATATTGCCATTGCATCAACCCTAAGCTATTAAAGAAATGAAATTTAGGATTGTTGTATGATTGTATCGACGAGTCCATATAATCAGTCAGGTAATTCATAAATCGGTTAATTTCATATGGAGAGGGATACCCCTTATCTTTCCACAAATCACAATAAGGATCCCAGGGATAATCGATACAAGGGTCATTGAAATTAGGGTAATCATAGGATTGCCAGATAACCTGAGCATTCGGAAGAGTGGTATGGATAAAATCAAAAATACTGTCCATAAATAATTTCGCCTTATTCAAACTGACATCCAGAACATTTAATGAATCTCCTTTTCGTATTTTAAAGGCGACATCATTTCCACCAAGTGAAACCATCACTATATCTATGGGCTTACCTATATCATCCTCCAGCGCAGTCTGCATAGCCAGCTTGGTAAGCGGAAACTGCCACCAGCTTTCCGCGGTCATACTGATCAGCACACTTCCGGAACTTCTGGAATAATAATCGGGAAACCCATACTTTGCCAACGCTGAATCATAAGCCTGGTATAACGCCGGAAAATGCGCCCAACTGTCACCAACCAACCGAATGTGCGGCTCCGTTTTTTTCAGGCAGGCATTCTGAGAAGATGCGATTCCAAAAAACAAAAAAAGCAAAGACGAAATGAGTAAAACTTTTTTCATGTATTTCATTTTTTATGTTCGAATCCGGTACACTCAAAATATCCAACCATTAATTTGGATGTTTATTCCGTAGGGTGTTTGAATATTTTACAGGTGTTAAAGTTTCTTAAATTTAGGAAATTCTTTTAAAGATTAAATACAACAAACCATTTTTTTATCGTTTTCATGCAAAATGTACCAAATGAAGATTCCTTTTGCTTTGATTTCCGTTTTTCTGTTATCCGGCAACCTGCCGGTATGTGCAAATCCAATACCGATGCAGGAACTGATAAAATCCAAGAAAATTTCATGCAGCATTCATGGCAATACGGCCAGCACCCATTATCTGGAGCCGGTGGTGGCACATTTTACCAACCTAAGCGTTGAATCAGTTTCTTTCGTGATAGACAACGGAGATATGTTCATTCCCTCCGATTCCAGCTATCAGAATATCGTGGTAACCCGACAGGAAACCGTGGCATTAAAATCAAAAGAGACAAAATCAATAAAAATTAAAGGTATGTGCACGGAACAAAGTGACAGGAGCGGCAATGGCAATCTCCGATATACGTTTAAACCAGCCGGCAATGAAACACTTAGGAAACTGGCAACATTTATAGGCGAAAATCAATACCAGAGTTCAGCCGCACAGTATGCGGTATGGAGCCTGATGAACAATAATGATATTAACTCCATCTACTCTTCCGACTCAATTGAAGAAATGAATCTGAAAAAATTCACGGCATCCTTAACCGGCAAAACGTACCAGGTAAAATCAGCTGATTACCGGTATAATTACTACAGTCCTCCTAGAGAAAAAGTGGGAGGCAATTTTGAATATAATTTCAGCAAACCACAGGACGTACAGATTGCCATGTTTGATAAAAACGGCATCCTGGTTCGCGAATTGTTTAACCAGAAAAAAGTGGCTCCTGGTGAACATAAGATGAGCTTTGAATTTGATTCTTCCGTCTACACCGATGATATCTATTATTTCAAGTTAATAGCTTTGAATGAGGTGCTGGTCAGCCAAAAATGGGATATCCAGGGCATACGCGACTCCTTTAAACAAAAAGTACAGGATCGTATTTCCGGTGACCATTAATCAGTGAGATATTCTGTAAAATCCATGTTCATTCGTATCTTTATCAGCATAAAGATTCCATGTATGAAGTATTGGTTAATGAAATCTGAACCGGATGTATTCTCCTACGATGATTTGGTGAAAAAAGGGAAAGAGCACTGGGATGGTGTGCGCAACTACACGGCACGTAACAATATGCGCGCCATGAAAAAAGGCGACAAGGCTTTATTTTACCACAGCAATATCGATAAGGCCGCCGTCGGTATCATGCAGATTGTAAAAGAAGCGTATCAGGACCCCACCACCATGGAAGAACAGTGGGTTTGTGTAGATGTTTCACCCGTCGAAAAGTTAAAACATCCGGTATCATTAGCCTCCATAAAGGCCAATCCGAAACTGGCAGAAATGAAAATAATCAAACAATCGCGTTTATCGGTGACTGATGTGACCAAACAGGAATTTGATGAGATTCTAAGGATGAGTAAAAAAGCATAACGCATTTGAAATTGTCAGACATCCTTGTACCTGCGCATTACGGCATAAGCCGCAACGGCTGAAATGACACAGGTCACCGCCACCATGCGGATTCCAAACGGATTGTCGGGAGATTTACCCAGCAGCAATAAGGAAGGAAAAATAAGACTGGTGATAGCTACTCCTATTTTCATCATGAATGTTTTCAGCCCATAATATGATGCATTTCTGTAAACACCTGTTTCTACGGCATTTCTTTCCGCGTTATCTCCTGCCAGCGCCATCGGCAAAATACCCAGTACCGCCGTCGGGTACATATTGATTAAGATATACATCACCATAAAGAAGGAAGTGGGTAACGGATATAAACCAATCGTAGCGGTGAAGCTGAAACTGATAATAAGACAGATGAGTGCGGATTGCATCACTTTTTTCTTTCCAAACCGATCCACCAGTCTGTCGATAAGCGGATACATCGCCAGTGAACAGATACCCACTGAATAAAGTATCACGGAGGTATAGACATTGTCCAGTTTCAGTAATGCCGCCACGATATATGGAACAGCCACCACAAATATCTTTTGTGGAAACCAGTAGATCAATTCCACGATAACAAGTACCCTGAAATTCTTATCCGCCCACACTTCCCGCATCATACTGAATAAACCTGAGCCGGTGGCAGTATTGCAAGCTGCAGACTGATTTCTGCCGGAATGGTCTGCCACAAAGAGAACCGGCATCATCATCAACAGCAATGCCGTTAAGGAGTATGCCAGAATGCTGTACTTGAAGATAGTTTCATTCGGCAGCGTATTTTGAAACACATTCATGATGATGTTAATGGTTTGTCCGATTCCGATACCCAATGCATAAGCAATGGACAGCATCATCACAATATGCAGTCGTTCCTTTTCTTCTTTGGCAATTTCATTGATCATCGCATTATACGGTGTCGTATAAAAACATTTTACGATAAATGCGATAATCACCATGACAGATAACCAAACGGTATTGAGAGAATCCAAACCATCTACCGGCGGAAAAAACACCAGAGCACCAATAATGGCAAAAGGGATGGCTGACAACGCCAGAAAAGTCTTGCGTTTCCCGAATTTAAAGGTGGATCGGTCACTCAGGCTTCCGACTATAGGTTCCATAAAGGCACTGATCAGATAGCCGACAGCCGACAACAGGCCGACAATGGTGAAAACCTTCAATACCGCGCCCTGATGGACAAAAGCCTTAAACAAGGGCTTTCCGTTATCCGGCGGGAGGTAGAAGAAATAAATTAATTCCGTAAATCCGAAAACAGCCAGGCTCCATCCGGTTTGCCCCATGGCAAAAGCAATCTTTCTGGATAGCGGTACTTTTACAGTCTGCATCGTTACATTCATCCGGCTAAGATAACAGAAAAACAAAAACTATTCCATCAAAAAATGAAGCGGTGTTGTATGAAATACAGGGCAAAAGACCTACATTTGAAGAGCAACTCATCCCATATAAAGTGTATAAAGTATTATCCTTACAGTTATCAGACAGTATTGACATCAAATCATTCAAAGCTGCCTTCTCCGCAGAACTGGGTTATGCAGATTCATCCGAATTGTTTTATAAAATTTCCAATGAAAAATACGTGTATATTTTTAAATATGGCGTCGTTTGCTTTCTCAATCACGGTGAACAGGAAACAGCAGCATTTAGCCAGAAGATAGCACCATTCTGTAAAAATTTCTTTGAGATAAAGCTCCGAGAAGAGTTCGACATTGAAATCAACGCCAAAGAAAATAAGATCGGGTATAATAAGATTGAAATAATACATCCCGAACTGGAAACCCTGAGGCTTATCATGCTGAATGTTTCACAGTCTGTTGCACTGGATTATTATTCCAATCAGACTGCCCTATTATTGGAAAATACAAACAGGCATACGCAGCATCTGGAAAAAACGGGCAACCTGCATCTGTCGGGAAAAAACCTGAAAAAATTCATCGGCAAAACGCTCAACCTGATGAACAGAATCACCGAAAACCTCTACATCTTCGACTCGCCGCCGCAGACCTGGGAAAATGAATCGCTGAACAAGATAGATGTGGAGCTCAAGAAGACCTTTGACCTTCAAAGCCGGTACAGGAGTGTTTATGAAGAACTGCAGATTACCAAAGAAAATTTAAACCTGTTTAAAGATATCCTGCATCACCGTAAAAGCAACGTACTGGAGTGGATCATCATCCTGCTGATTCTGGTAGAAGTGCTGCACTTGTTTTGGGAGAACCTGTTTTAACAAAAAACCCGGATAGTGTACCGGCATTTACATACTGTCCGTTCAAAAGTTTAAACATTCCCGGACATTTTTCCACACATACAATTTCTTAAAACTAAAATCCTTTTGAACTATCGTATATTTAGGGCATTGTAAAAAAATTAAGTCCCCGCACATGCAGAACGAATTTCAAGCCCGCCACATCGGTCCAAGAGAAACAGACCTTCCTGACATGCTCAAAACCATCGGTGTTTCAACTTTAGACCAACTGATGGAAGAGACCGTTCCGGCTAACATACGCCTGAAACATCCTTTATCTATAGGCAAACCGCAAACAGAATACCAGTACCTGCAGCTTTTAAAGGAAAAGGCCGACAAAAACAAAGTATTAAAAAACTATATCGGATTAGGATATTACGGAAGCATTACACCGGGCGTAATTCAACGAAATATTTTTGAGAATCCCGGATGGTACACACAATACACGCCTTATCAGGCTGAAATCTCCCAGGGCAGACTGGAAGCATTGCTCAATTACCAGACTATGGTTTCCGATTTAACGGGACTTCCCGTCGCCAATGCATCTCTGCTCGATGAAGGGACAGCGGTGGCGGAAGCTATGCACGTTTTTTATGAAGTCAGAAACAAATCTAAAAACAAGCCACAGGCACACAAAATATTTATCGATAAAAATACCTTTCCTCAAAGCATCGATGTGGTAAAAGGACGGGCATTGCCGCTGAATATCGACGTAGTCGTGGGAGACTATAAAACCTTCACGCCTACCGAAGACTATTTTGCCATCGTGTTACAGTATCCCAACGGAGCTGGAAGTATCGAAGATTACCAATCCATCATTTCGGCCTGTGCCGCTCAGGAGGTTTATTCCGTGCTGGCATGTGACATCTTAAGCCTGGCATTGCTGACTTCTCCCGGAGAATTGGGTGCAGATATCGCAGTGGGTAACTCCCAGCGTTTCGGCGTTCCGATGGGCTTTGGTGGTCCGCATGCCGCCTTCTTTGCCTGCAAGGAGGATTTCGTCCGCCTTATCCCGGGCAGGCTGATTGGTGTTTCGGTAGATAAACACAGCAACCGCGCACTCCGTATGGCGCTGCAAACCCGCGAACAGCATATAAAAAGAGAAAAAGCCACGTCCAACATTTGTACGGCACAGGCATTACTGGCCATTATGGCCAGCATGTATGCTGTTTACCACGGAAAAGAGGGCATAAAAAACATTGCTTTAAAAGTTCACCATCATACGGTAGCATTAGCGAACGAACTGAAGAAACTGGGCTTTCAAAATCAAAATACCTTCTTCTTCGATACCCTGAAATTCGATTCCAAAGGTCTGTCAGATAGGATCAGGACTCTGTCTGTAAATGCCGGTTACAATTTCTGGTATGATACGGACGGAACGATACAGATTACATTAGATGAAACGGCTGTGCAGCAGGATATAGAAAAGATTGCTGCCGTTTTTGCCGCAGCACTGGAAGCGAATTATACCTCTTCCTGCCTGGAACATCCTGCATTGCAGATTCCTGAAAACTTACAGCGTACTTCCGATTATCTTACGCATCCCGTTTTCAACACCTATCATTCTGAAACGGAAATGCTGCGTTATATCAAACGGCTGGAAGCAAAAGATTTGTCATTAGGTTTCTCCATGATTCCATTGGGTAGCTGCACCATGAAATTAAACGCCACCACAGAACTGATACCCTTAAGCTGGCCTGAATTTGCGCATATGCATCCGTTTCAGCCCGTGAATCAGGTGGAAGGCTATTTGGACATTATTCAGGAACTGGAAGAGCAATTAGCCAATATAACCGGATTTGCGGCCACATCCCTGCAGCCCAACTCCGGGGCGCAGGGCGAATACGCCGGGCTGATGGTTATCCGGGCCTATCATATCTCATGCGGCGACACACACCGTAATGTGGCGTTGATTCCAACATCGGCACACGGCACCAATCCGGCAAGCGCAGCTATGGCCGGTATGGAAATCGTCCTGGTAAAGACAACACCGGAAGGCAATATCGATGTGGAAGATTTAAAGTTTAAAGCAGCTCAGCATGCGGATAATTTATCCTGCCTGATGGTTACCTATCCTTCCACCCACGGTGTTTTTGAAGAAACCATTGTAGAGATTTGTGAAACGATTCATCAATACGGCGGAAAAGTATATATGGACGGTGCGAACATGAATGCACAGGTGGGGTTGACCTCCCCTGCTTCCATTGGCGCCGATGTGAACCATATAAACCTGCACAAAACATTTGCCATTCCCCATGGCGGCGGCGGTCCGGGCATGGGACCTATCTGCTGCACGGCTGATCTTGCGCCTTTTTTACCTTGCAGCCCTTTATTTAAAACCGGAGGGGAACAGGCAATTCCAAGCATTTCCGCCGCTCCTTTTGGAAGCGCATCCATATTGCTGATTTCGTATGCCTACAACAAAATGCTGGGCAGTGAAGGCATCACCAATGCGACCAAATATGCCATTCTGAATGCCAATTACCTGAAAGCAAAACTGGAAAAATATTATCCGATATTATACAGCGGAAAGAATGGTCGTGTGGCACACGAATTTATCATGGATATCCGACCATTTAAGAAAGATACGGGCATTGATGCAGTTGAGATTGCCAAACGATTAATGGATTATGGCTATCATGCGCCAACGGTAGCATTTCCGGTACCCGGCACTTTAATGATAGAACCTACTGAAAGTGAAAGCAAGGAAGAACTGGATAAATTCTGTGATGCGCTGATTGCCATCAGACATGAGTTGGATGATATCACAAATGGTGTCACAACACAACAGGATAATCCGATTTTAAACGCACCACATACTGCAAACGAAGTCATTTCAGACATGTGGAATCATAACTATTCCAGAGAAAAAGCTGCTTTTCCAATTGAATATGTGAAACAGTCTAAATTTTGGCCGAGTGTTGCAAAGATTGACAATACTTACGGTGACAGAAATTTAGTTTGTACCTGTTTACCAATTGAAGCTTACGTCAGGTAGATATAATCATTGGCATTTATTGCCTTATGATGCTGTATGCTTACCTTGATTTGCTGCACATTCTATTATCATTCTATTTAAAAAATCAGAATCAAAAATTTTAATAATTAGTCACTTTTTAGAATAGTTAATTCGATTATTTTAGTTGAATATCAATTACTTAGAAATATTGAAATTCATTATAAACAGTCACTATAAAAATAATTAAGTACTTTTACTTGGCAGTATTCATTGCATATTTGTACTAGATAAGAAGTAAGAACGCTTATCTCTGGGAACTAAACTATTTTATAACATAAAAAACTAACTATTTTCTAAGAAAAAATAATCTCAAAATTTTATTGATATTTATATAGCTGTGAAGCTACTGTTTAGAGTATAGACAAAAAAAATCGGGTTTTGCATTGCACAAAACCCGAAAGACCCTAAAGTCTAGAAACATAAAAACCCTACTTCAAAGTTAAACAATTTCTTACATTGTGCAAGAGATTGTTTGACTTTTTTTTATTTTTTCGTCACATTTTTTTTCATAAATTTGTACAAAATTCATTTTCAAACAGTTACACAAATTCTAAATGAAAAAAAAAATCACTTGTATTGTTCTATTTCTTCTATTTTCCGGACTCATCTGCACCGTTCTATTCTATAAGACACTTTTCGCGGACAATATAAACGATGTAAAAGAAGCAAAATCCCACATATTATACATTCCAACCGGCTCCACCTATGAAGATGTACTGAAGTCTTTAAAAAGTCAGCATATTCTTAAGAATGCGGAAACATTTAAGCTTGTTTGCAGCAAACTAGATTACAATTCCCACATCAAACCAGGAAAATACCGAATCGATGATAATAGCGGTAATTTATTTTTGGTCCGTAAATTAAGAGCCGGCAGTCAGGAACCGGTACGAATCACCTTTAATAATATCCGGAATAAAGAGCAATTAGCGACAAAAATCGCCGGTCAGCTTGAAACATCAAAAAAAAAATTGCTGAGTGAATTCAATAATGCACGCTTTCTGGACTCTCTGGGTTTAACCGAGGAGAATTTCCCGACCATTTTTCTCGCAAATACGTATGAATTTCACTGGAACACTTCTGCGACCCAGTTCATAGACCGAATGCTCAAAGAGTATACTAAATTCTGGAATGCATCGAGATTATCCAAAGCGCAGTCGTTGAGCCTCACGCCGACAGAAATCACCATACTGGCATCCATCATTCAAAAGGAATCCAACCATTATGATGAATACCCGACCATAGCCGGAGTATACATCAACCGGTTAAACAGAAACTGGCCGCTGCAGGCAGACCCTACGGTAATGTATGCCTTAAACAAGATAGGTATCAAGCGGAGGGTGTATCAACAGGACTTGAAGATTGTATCTCCATATAATACGTATCTGAACAAAGGGCTTCCCCCCGGCCCCATTTGCCTGCCGGAGTTAAAAAGTATTGATGAAACTTTGAATGCTGAAGAGCATAATTATATGTATTTTTGTGCTAAGGAAGATTTTTCCGGGTATCATGTTTTTGCGGAAACGTGGGAAGAGCATAAAGCGAATGCATCCCGTTATCAGAAAGCACTGAACCGAAACAATATTCGATAAAATACATGTTTGAAGAAACCATACAGCTGCGCGTACGTTATCACGATTGTGATCCTTTGGGGATTGTTTACCACGGACACTATGCCAAATTTTTCGAAACAGGCAGAACGGAAGCCATGCGCAAACATGATTTCTCCTATAAAAGACTGGAAGAGCTGGGTTTTGCCATGCCTGTGGTGGAAATGAACATCAAATATTTCCGTCCAGCGCGTTACGATGAATTAATGGATATTAAAACCATCATCAAAGACTGGCCGGATAAGAAAATCACCTTTATCAGCGAAATTTATAATCAGCAGGGACAACTGCTCACCAGCAGTGACACCACTTTTGTCTATGTCAAAAGAGATTCCCTCAGAAGATGTCATATCCCTGAAATAGTTCTGGAGCATTTAAAACCTTTTTTTACGGAAGAAATTAAAAAACTGAAAGAAGAAAAAAAGGCAAAAGAGAAGCCGAAGAGAATCAGCCATAAATTATAAACAGCATGCTTCCTGGTATTTGTATTTTTTACGATGACCAGCAGAGGCTGTCAGAACAGTATAGGGATGTCCATTCAGCAAAAAACGGAAAAATACAAACGGCTGGTTCGTTCGGAACGATTTCAGGAACGCCTGAAAAGGATGACGATTCCTGGCTTTGAAGGCATACCCGTTTATGATGTGGCAATAAAGTTTAAAGAGGAAGTCAGCAATGACGACCTGTCTATCCGTGCATCTTCGATTTCATTTTATTTCATCCTAGCATTATTTCCCAGTATCATCTTTTTCTTTTCACTGATTCCATATGTTCCCATTCAGCATTTTGATATAAATGTCATGAATGCACTGAAAGATATACTGCCGCTGGATGTATATTTTGTACTGGAAAGCACCATCAGGGATATTGTCAGCATACAACGAGGCGGTCTCGTATCCATTAACTTCTTTCTGGCATTGTTCGTTGCTTCCAACGGGGTGAATTCCATGATGAAGGCTTTTGACAAGATGAATCATACATTTAAGGAAAGAACCTTCTGGGAAAAACGCTGGACAGGTATCCGCATCCTGGTTTTAATAAATATACAGATGATACTGGCGGTACTTCTGATCATAAAAGGGAAAGAGCTGATAGTGCTGACATTAAAGTTTATGCATACGGAAGATATTTTTACCTTTTATATTCTGCGGTTCATTAAATCTGTCATCATTGTGTTGAGTTTCTTTAATATCATCGCTCTCATTTATTATTTCGGCCCCTCCGTCAAAAAGAAATACCGCTATTTTTCTGCAGGCGCAACATTTGCAACCATAGTATCCATTGGAATGACGGTCGTTTTCAAGTTATACACCAGCTACCTGAATAATTTCAATAACCTGTATGGCTCACTGGGCATCATGATCGTCATCATGCTGCTGATATACCTGAACGCACTGGTATTGCTGTTCGGATTTGAATTAAACAACAGCATCGCCGTCAACAAGGCAATCCGTGAAGAAATACAAACGAATCCGGCATCATGAAACAAATTCTCAAAGCATTGCTTTCCTTATTCTTTTTGATAGCCATAGCGGTACATATTTATTACCTGTACCTGGAAACGGACAAACAATACCTTTGGCACACACTCTATTTTGTTACTTACGGTGCATGCTGGAGGATGCTGTTTTCAAAAACAAAAAACAGCATCCTCCTTTATTTCTTCATGATGCTGTTTCCATTCATCACCCATTTTTACTTCGGATACCGGCATCTGATAAAATCCGAAATTAATGGTATGTTCTGGGTTTGCCTGATAGTTTGTATCCTGTTACCTGTTGGCTTATGGGTAGTTAAACAGGACACTAATCTTCAAAACGGAGGTGTTTGATTGTGGAGGCCCGGTTCATCAGTTGTTTGAGAGAATCGATACCTATCAGCAAGTGCTTGTTGACATAATTTGCAGTCACTTTCCTGTCACTTTCATCTGTCTTCACACCCTCCGGTATCATCGGCTGGTCTGAAACCAGCAACAGTGCGCCGACCGGAATTTCATTGGCAAATGCAACAGAAAAAAGCGTGGCTGTTTCCATATCAATGGCCATGGCGCGTATTTTCCTCAGATATTCCTTAAATTCTTCATCGTGTTCCCACACTCTTCTGTTGGTCGTATAAACGGTACCGGTCCAGTAATCCTGATCGTGTTCACGGATTGTGGTTGAAATGGCTTTTTGCAATGCAAAGGATGGCAATGCCGGCACTTCAGCAGGGAAATAATCGTTAGAGGTTCCCTCTCCTCTGATAGCGGCAATCGGGAGGATGAAATCGCCCAATTCATTTTTCTTTTTCAATCCGCCGCATTTTCCTAAGAACAGGGCAGCCTTTGGTTTTACAGCGGATAATAAATCCATCATGGTAGCAGCCAGGGCGCTGCCCATTCCAAAGTTGATGATAGTGATATTATTGGCAGTGGCATTCGGCATGGGTTTATCCAGTCCAACTACTTCCACCTGATTCCATTCTGCGAATAATTGTACATATTTGGAAAAATTAGTCAGTAAGATATATTCACCGAAATCCTCCAGATTTTTTCCGGTATACCTTGGCAGCCAGTTCTGAACGATATCATCTTTAGTTTTCATGAATACCTTTTAGTACATAATATTTTTCATGATTTTCATATCGAAATTGACCGGCAAGACCATCATTTCCTTTTTGGGCATTCCATTTACGGTAGCCGGTGACCATTTAGGCATCAGTTTAATGACACGCAAGGCTTCCGCATCGAGCACCACCTGAGAAGATTTCAGTATCCTCACATTCGTCAGGGAACCGTCCTCATTCACGGTAAACGCAACCAGTGTTTTACCTTCCCACTTTTGCTTTTGTGCCTCTTCCGGATATTTCAGATTAATATCTAAAAACTGAACCAATGCCTTATCGCCACCCGGAAACTGGGGCTTAGTGGCAACAACATCAGTCTGAGCCATGACAGGCTGCAAAACACCACAAAGGATAAGCAGTATGGTGCTTATTTTTAGTCGTATCATTTTCATCTTTCTTCTTTTAACTAATTTCAACGTTGCCATATAAGCAACGTGCAACATTCAAAAGTAACTCATGCTGGTGCAAATGACACCCGAACAATATGCAGATGTGTGGATAAGTCAGGGTTATAAACGATTACGGGAACACGCCCAATTCCATATAGGAATAACCGATTTTGTTCAATGCATCCAGATATGCCGCGGTGCGTAAACTTATTTTCTTGTGCTCTTTCCAGATACGATGGATATTTTCATAAGAGTTGACCATGGTGGTTTCCAACCCGGAACGCACCAAATCCAGCTCACTGGCACCGTGTACGATATCCCGCTCTTCTTTCGTAATTTTTTTTCCGGTGTTTCGTTCAATCATATTCATGATATCATTGAACGAAGATTCCTGAAAGCCTCTGTCCAGCCTGCCGAAACTGACATGCGATAAATTTTTCAGCCATTCAAAATAAGAAACCGTAACACCGCCGGCATTCAGGTATAAATCCGGCACTATCAAAACACCTTTCTTGAGTAAAATACGTTCAGCCTCCGGTGTGACAGGGCCGTTTGCGCCCTCTCCGATAATCTTGGCTTTAATGCGCTCTGCATTTTCTTTGGTAATCTGATTTTCCAGGGCTGCCGGTACCAGGATATCACATTCGTGTTCCATCAACGCATTGGATTGTTTGAAGAATCTCGCTTTGGGATAATTTCGAATGGTTCTGTTTTCAATCTGGTATTTTTTTAAATCCTCGACATCAATCCCTTTGGCGTTATACAATCCGCCTTCAAACTCAGCTATTCCGACAATCAGCGCTCCGTTTTCCTGCATCACACGGGCAGTATGGTACCCCACATTTCCGAAACCCTGAATGATGACGGTTTTGCCTTCGATGCCTTTCGTCAACCCCAGCTTTTTCATATCGTGCTCAAAGCTGCAGGCCTGTTTCAGTCCGTAAAAAACGCCCCGCCCGGTCGCTTCCGTCCTGCCATGTACGCCACCCTGAGAAATCGGCTTTCCGGTAACACATCCCGCCGCATCTATCTGGGACGAATTAAACTGGATATAGGTATCGACTATCCAGCTCATCTCGCGTTCACCGGTACCATAATCGGGAGCCGGCACATCGAGTGAAGGCCCTATAAATCCTTTCTTGATGAGCTCAAACGTATAACGGCGTGTAATCTTTTCGAGCTGCTCATCCGTATAATTTTTCGGATTGATTTTAATGCCTCCTTTGGCACCGCCGAACGGCACATCCACCACCGCACATTTATACGTCATCAGGGCGGCGAGCGCCATCACTTCATCCTGGTTGACCATGTCACTGTAACGGATACCGCCTTTGGTAGGTAATTTATGATGGGAATGCTGAACACGATAGGCTTCAAACACCTGAATCTCATTGCCGATTTTTACCGGAAAATTAATCTGATAAACGGCATTACATACTTTAATCTGATTGATTAAACCTTTAGGGAATTTGGTGTAGAGGGCTGCCTGGTCAACGTAGGTTTGAACGTTCTGGAAAAATTTGCTTTCTGTGCTCATAATTTAATTATTTACTTCCTCTTCCAGTTTCTTTATCTTTCTTTCGAGATAGAAAAGAAACAGAAAAATACCGGACAGAATGACGGTTGCTACTGCTATCACGGCGTAAATTTTGCCATCCTGCATCAGTTTGTCACCTGTATTCACGATTTGTGCGTTTAACGTTTTAGAAATACCTGCGAAAAGTAAAATTAAAATTGCATATTTTTTAGACATAGCCGTTAATTATTTTAAAGAGTCTGAAATAGATTGGGTTATAGATTATTTTATTAGACAATATCCAGATGATGGATTTTGCGGAAAATTTTTTGCATTCGAATGATGAGTGTACTGATCCAGACAGATAATAATACCCAGCCAATAACAGCAGGGTAAAATACCATTCTTAAATCTCTGTCCAGGTCATAGCTGTTGAATCCGGGATTGCCGCCGTTGCCGGGATGCAGGGAAGAATTGCTGATTCTTGGAATCACGTTGATTAAAACCATGAACATGGTAAAGGCAAAGACAGAATAGACCGCTGAAAACCGTGCTCTTTTTTCTTCATCCTCAAAAGAACCTCTCAGTACAAAATATGCCGCATATATGAGCAAAGCTGCTGCTGCGCCGTTCAATTTCACTTCCTGAAACACCCACCATGCCCCCCAGGTCGCCCTTGCCCAAATGGAACCCGTGATGATTCCAAGAACCCCGAACAAAAATCCTACGGCAGCGAACGAAGAAGCTACGATATCATCCTGTATCTTTTGTCTGCTCAGGTAAAAAATGCTGTAAATCAGAGAAACGAACATCATCAGCATCATACTGAACCACATAGGTACATGAAAGTACAGGTTTCGGATAGAAGACTCTAAAATATTCAGTTCTGGAATGCTTCCCAGAAATCCCATGAAGATGGTATAAAACAACAAAACGATACAGAGATATTTCCACCAGTTTTTCATACTCAAAATCTTTAATTAATCCCGCCAAATATACGGAAACAAAACGACTGAAAGCAACAACGTAATGATATCCAGCAGGGCTATCGCGCCGAGATTCATGTAAATATCTTTTTCCTGAATGGCAAAATCGCTCAGTCCGCTCATCTTCACAATTAACAGCAACAGCGGTAAAATGATTGGAAATCCCAAAATCGCCAGCAACACAAAATTCTGGGTACGCGCGGTAATGGCGGACATCAGTGTGAATAAATTGGAAAAACCAACAGACCCCAAAATGATGGTCAGCAGAAAAAGACCTTTATCCTGAATGTTTTCATTGAAAAACAACATCATCATCGCATAAATGACCAAAGAAAGCAGGGTTATCAGTAGCGCATTATAGATAATCTTGGAAACTATAAACTCTACGGGGGAAGCCAGCGAGCGCAGGTAATAAAACTGTTCGTTGACATCTTTTACAAACGACTTAGAAACGGCATTGACAGTTGTAAACAACGCGATAATCCAAAACAGGGCAATCCAGGTGGGTATGGTGATATTTCCCTCAAAAATCAGGTAAATCAAAAAAGAAGTGCCGAGTACATATATAAAAATGGTGCCGAGTGCCGTTTTTTGCCGCCACTCCAGTTGTATTTCTTTTTGAATAAGTTTCAGAATTACAGATGCCACTAAACAAAAATACATTATTTTAGTTGTTTAACGAGCAAAGTCATGCTACAATCTAAAGCATCTAATAATCGCCCTCTCTATTTTCAGCTTTTTATACTGTTGTGTACTATTCTACTGCTGAATGCCTGTTCCGGTGCCAAGAAAACTTCCTCTACTCCGACCATTAAACAGCAAACTGCACCCAAACCTTCTTCCGTAAACGTCGATGGATTATTGTGGTTCGCTAAAAAACAAATTGGAATGCCTTATAAATATGCTTCTTCCGACCCTAAAAACGGCGGGCTCGACTGTTCGGGTTTCCTGTTTTATGTTTTCCGTCATTTTGATGTCATTGTGCCCCGCACCTCTCAGGATTATATGAATTTTGGTATCCCGGTGGAAAAGCACCAGGCACAAAAAGGCAATGTCATCCTTTTTGCCGGCTCGGATGAGAAAAGCAAAACGGCGGGACATGCCGGTATCATTACGGAAATCAAAGACGGTGTTATTTATTTTATACACGCATCCACCTCCAAAGGGGTGATGATAAACAAATTAACGGATACTTATTATGCTAAACGATATTTAAAAATTGTGGATGTAATTAATTAGTCTTAGAATTGTATTTTTGTATTTCTTTCAGAATATAAAGTTGTTGAATGAAAAAAATTTTAGTAGCGAATCGCGGAGAAATCGCCCTGCGGGTGATGCGCACCTGTAAGCAGATGGGAATTGCTTCCGTAGCCATCTATTCCGAAGCAGATAGAAATTCGCCGCATGTCCGCTTTGCAGATGAGGCGGTATGCGTGGGCCCTGCTGCTTCCAAAGAATCCTATCTTAGAATAGACAAGATTATAGATATCTGCAAACAGTTACAGGTGGACGGTGTTCATCCGGGTTATGGCTTTTTAAGTGAAAATGCGGCATTTGCCAAAGCCTGTAAGGATAATGGCATCATTTTCATTGGGCCGAGTTCGGAAGCGATTGAAATCATGGGCAGCAAGCTGGCCGCCAAGCAGGCCGTTTCCAAATTCGACGTTCCATTGGTACCGGGTACCGACCAGCCCATTACCGATATTGAAGAGGCAAAAATACTGGCGCAGCAAATCGGCTTTCCTATTCTGATAAAGGCCTCTGCGGGCGGCGGCGGTAAAGGCATGCGCATTGTGAACGGTATGGACGATTTTGAAGAACAGATGAAACTGGCCGTCTCGGAAGCCACCTCCGCTTTCGGCGATGGCAGCGTCTTCATCGAAAAATTTGTGACTTCTCCCAGACACATTGAAATACAGGTACTCGGCGACACACACGGCAATATCGTCTATTTATTTGAGCGCGACTGCTCTGTACAACGCCGTCACCAGAAGGTGGTGGAAGAAGCACCCAGTGCCGTGCTGACGCCAGCCCTGCGGCAACAAATGGGCGAAGCAGCCGTTCAGGTGGCCAGGTCCGTGAACTACCTCGGCGCAGGAACCGTAGAATTTATCGTCAACAATAAACTGGAATTCTATTTTCTCGAGATGAATACCCGCCTGCAGGTGGAACACCCTGTTACGGAAATGATTACCGGCATCGACCTGGTGAAAGAACAAATCAACGTTGCAGAAGGCAAGCCCATCTCCTTCCGACAGGAAGACTTGCGCATCAACGGGCACGCCATCGAACTTCGGGTATATGCGGAAGATCCTTCAAACAACTTCCTGCCGGATATCGGAAAGCTGGAAGTGTACAAAACGCCTAAAGGCGAAGGCATTCGGGTCGACGACGGCTTTGATGAAGGCATGGATATTCCGATCTACTATGACCCGATGATTGCCAAGCTGATTGCACACGGCATCAACCGCGCAGATGCCATCGATAAGCTGAAAAAAGCCATTGAGGATTATAAAATCAAAGGTGTAAAGACCACCTTGCCGTTCGGTACATTTGTACTGAACCATGCGGCATTTACTACCGGAAATTTTGATACCAAATTTGTCGACAATTATTTCCATCCCAATGAAATCCGGGAAGACGAAGTGCGCCTTGCCACCCTTATTGCATCAAAACTATTCGACGAAAAGGATCATGCATTCGAAGTGAAAGAAGGAAAAAATTTCTGTAACGTTTCCAACTGGAGAAAAAACAGGGTGGAGTAGTTTGGGTATTAGTTTTTAATTTCAATGTAGTTACTAATTAAACAACTCAGTTGTTTAACTTATATAAAATTAATCCCAGCTAAATTCATAATCCAGTTATTAATTTGAATGAAATGATATTAACAATGAGTAAGATATGTTTACAAGTCTTTCTTATTTTAATTTACAATGTATAATGCATTTGTTAGTTTTAACATACTATGAAAAAGATATTTCTAGATACTGAATTTACAGGTCTACATCAAAAAACCAAATTAATATCTTTAGCTTTTGTAGCTGAAAGTGGAGAAGCATTTTATGCGGAATTCAGTGACTTCGATATAAAGGGAGCAGATAATATAACTCAGCAATTTTTTAAAAATGAAGTAATACCTCAGCTTGGCAATTTACCATATCAAGTAAATGAGATTAATAGGTATTATGTTTCTGGAAACACTTTAGAAATTAAATTGGCAATAACAAAATGGTTCAATCAGTTCCAACAAACTAAAAACAGCTTGCAAATATGGGCAGATTATTATGCCTGGGATTGGGTTTTGTTTTGTGAACTATTTGGTGGTGCTTTTTGTATCCCTCAGAACATTCACTATATGACAATGGATCTGGCGACATTTTTATTCAGCCGGAATGTAAAAAGAAGATATTGACAGAGAAGAACTCTTGCAAAAAATATAAAGATCCGGATAACTTAAAACGACACAACGCTTTATATGATGCGAGAATTGAGTTGGCTTGTTTAAAGGAATTAATAAAATACAATGGGAATCAAGAATAAATATCCTTTATTTGTCCACAGTTTTATGGTGCCATTAAGATGGGATTATTTGCCAAATGATTTTGATTTTAAACAATCCAAAGAATCTTATGATTTTGAATAAAGAATCTCAAGAAGTATATGATATCAGTGGAAAGGTAAAAATTGCAGAGTATAGTTAATCTAAATGATTTAAATTTTTAATTTAATATGAAAAATAAATATATTAATTATTTTATTTTTTATATTTATCTTTTCCTGTAAGAAAGATAATTCTACGAATAATATAATTTCTGAGAATCCAAGATTTGTACATGACCAATATGGTAGAGTATTAATCCTTCACGGCTTAAACATGTCGAGTAGTGCAAAGAGCGAAGGTCGTCCATCCGATACGCTTTCTTATTTAAAACATTTTCCATGGACAACAGAATCTTTTGTAGATAAAGAAGCTAAAGATTATGGTTTTAATGTAGTACGGTATTTAATATTTTGGAATGGAATAGAACCACATCGTGATAATTTCAGACAAGCATATTTAGACAGCACAGAACGAAGAGTACGTTGGTACACCGATAGAGGCATGTATGTTATTCTAGATATGCACCAAGATGTATATAGTAATTTGCTTTATGGAAATGGAGCACCTCGATGGGCAACTATTACCAATGGTCTAACACCAGATTCTATTGCACCTTTAGGGTTGTGGTGGTTACGAAATATACAACCAGCAGTAATCAATGCCTATCAAAACTTTTTTCAACACACCAATCATAAATATTTGCAAGAGCATTACATTATGGCTTGGCAAAAAGTTATTGAGCGATTTAAAGATAATCCTTATGTTATTGGTTATGATTTGATGAATGAGCCTCACGGTGGCGATTTAGTGAAAACTTTATTCGGAGAATTTGAAAGAAATCAATTAGCTCCATTTTATAATAGATTGATAAAAGGAATACGCGAAGTAGATAATGAAAAATGGATATTCTTTGAGCCTCGTGCATTCGGTGTAAATTTTGCATTAGAATCCCATTTACCAAAAATAAGTGATCAACGTATCGGACATCCACGTATGCAATATGCTCCACATTGTTATCCTTTATTTATAGAATCAAAAAAATATATTCAGTCTGATAAACCACAATTATTAGAATGGGAAAGAAGAAGACAAATAGAATTAAAATTACACGGATCTGGTTTTCACATTGGTGAATTTAAGTATCAACCAGAATGGGCAGGATTGAATGAATATTTCAGCGATTTCTTTGAAATGACAGATAGAAATATGGCAAACTGGACCTATTGGAGTAGCGACCCTGGTGGTGCCGGACCTTGGAATAGAGACTTTACTGAAAATATCATCATGGATAATTTGATACGTGTGTATCCAAGAGCGATTGCAGGCGAACCTATTTCATTTAACTACAACAAGGCATCCAATATTTTCAATCTTAGTTATAAAAATAATCCAGCAATAAGTCAACCAACAGAAATATTCATACCCAATAGATTCTTTATAAACGGTTATAATTTAGTGTTAGATGGAGCTACAAATTATACTACTTCATTCGATGTGCAATACAACATTTTAAAAATTTATTGTTCAGAAGCAAAAGAAGTTAAAATTACAATAACTGCTAAATGATTTATATTACTGAGTTCAACTTAGTTCGCTTCTGATGCCATCTACTGTAATGCGTACATAGATGGGTGCTTTGCCGTTGTCGTCGATTTTCGCTCTCTTAACGTAGAATAGGATGCCTAATGTTTTGTTCATGGTGTAAGTGTCCCTAAAAAATCAGACAATTTAAAAATAGAGTAAAATTCTTAAATTTAAATTGTTTATTATGAAAAAGACACGATTTACGGAGACGCAGATAGTTTCCATTTTACGACAACAGGAAGGTGGCAGAGCCACCAAGGAGCTATGCCGGGAGAACGGCATCTCAGAGGCTACCTTTACAACTGGAAGAGCAAGTACGGAGGTATGGAAGCCTCTGATGTACGAAGGCTCAAAGAGTTAGAAGAGGAAAATTCAAGGCTGAAGCGGATGTTTGCTGAATTGAGCATGGATCATGCCATTTTAAAGGATGTTATATCAAAAAAAGGCTGGGGCCCTGTAAACAGAGGGAACTGACGGAATCCATCGTAAAGGATTACGAAGTTCCGGTGAGCAGGGCCTGTAAGATGACCTCATTACCACGTTCCGGTTATTACTATCAAAGCAGAAAAGACGATTCGGAGGTAATTACCCTATTGCAGGATTTAGCCTTTAAACATCCTTCGTATGGGTTCAGGAAGTTGTTTGCCTATATACGCAGAGCAGGTAAAGACTGGAATCATAAGCGGGTATATCGGGTATATAAACTCTTAAAGCTGAATAGAAAACGAAGAGGTAAAAGACGGCTGCCGGCAAGGGTAAAACAACCGCTGACACAACAGAGCCATATCAATCAAAGCTGGAGTATGGACTTTATGAGCGACAGTATGGTAGGCAACAGAAAATTCAGAACGTTTAATGTGATGGATGACGGCTCCAGAGAAGTACTGGCTATAGAGGTAGATACCTCCCTTTCAGCAAAAAGAGTCATAAGGACATTGCAACAAATTATCAGACACAGAGGAAAACCACAAATGATAAGAACAGACAACGGACCGGAATTTACGTCCAAAGACTTTGAACTATGGTGTACAGACAATGAAATCAAACTTCAATATATACAACCCGGAAGACCAATGCAGAATGCCTATATAGAACGATTTAACCGATTGTATCGGGAAGCGGTGTTAGATGCGTACTTGTTTTTTGATCTGGCTGAAGTAAGAACACTCACCGATGAATGGATAGAAGAATACAATCACAGACGACCACACGAATCTTTACAAAATCAAACACCCAATGAATGGAAAATTAATTTATTAAATCAACCAAATACTCTAAATTGCACTGTCTGAAAAATGGGGTACTTACACACCGAATGTATTACTCTTTTGGACACAAAGACAAACTATCTGAAAAAGCACAAAAGTATATTAGAGATAGAGAAAAGTTTGGTAACACGATAATTTATGAGGATGGATATTTAAGAATGGCAAACAAAATAGAACTTTGCCGATTACAAGGATTTACTGATGATTATTGCGAAATTCTAAACTTACAACAAACAGCATCATTATTAGGAGATGGATGGACATTGCCAATGATAGAACACATATTGTCGTTTTATGCAGTTCCGTAGTATTTCCTGTAACAGTCGTATAAATGTAGTCCGGCGGAGCCGGAAAGCGAACAAATACCACCTTTACCCGGATTACATTTATACTTTGTTATCAATTTATTTTGCAAGTTTCAGACTGAATGTTTATATTTGATTATGTTTTTTCAATCCCCCATATTATCGGAAATTAGCGAATATATCGAAAAACTGCCAAAAGAACGGCAGTTAAAATTATTGAACGACCTGAAAAGGGAAACGACAAAGAGTAAAAAACCTACTGCAAAAAACATACTGGAACTATCTGCCGAAGTAAACAAAAAAAGTTTTAAAAAAGTGAAAAGCAGATACGTTTGAAGTTAGTAATTGATACCAATATAATTATAAGTGCATACATAAATCCAGCGTCTAAGATTGGTAAAATTATTTTTTCTGAAAAATACCACTTGTACGCACCTGAATTTTGTCTTTCAGAACTTAAAAGACACTCCAAAAAATACGAAACATACGGAACGTCTAAAAATGCGATCCGTTCCATCAATAAACGGATAACTTTTGTAGATGCAAATATGATCCCTTTGGAACTGGCAAAAAAAGCCTATACCATTATGAAAGATATAGATGAAAACGACACCCCATTTTTGGAATTATCCTATTATTTAAATTGCAAGATATGGACCGGTGACAGGAATTTTCACAATGGATTAATAAAAAGAGGGATAAAAAGAACCCTATTAACAAAACTACTCTAACACAACCATGCTATACGCCCCTAACCCGCCCTTTTGGCGGGTTTTATATTAGATACCGGGCGAAGCCCGCACCTTTTAAATACGCGCATTTTTGCCCCCTTTCCGCCCCTATCCTGGCCGCCACCGCCGCCGATCCGCCAGCCCGGAAATTACCGCCGTCCTATTCTCTTTCTTTATTTTCTCTTTACTCTTTACTGTTAAGCTATAAAAAGAAAACTTTTGGACTTTTGGACTATTCGCTTCCAAACTGCCGTATTTATTGAGTTTTCAGCAGTCCAAAAGTAGTCCAAATACAGTCCAAACACAGTCCGAAACTGAAAACACAAAATAACCATGTAATATTTTTCACGATTTGGAAAACCTATGTTTTTTCTTCACATTTTTCAGATGTGAAAAATAAACATTTAAAGTTTACCACAGAATTATTAAAAAAAGAGGGCGGAAAATTTCAGTATTATTTAAATGAATGTATAAAGAAATAGGGTAAGACCATTCCGGTTTTATCCGAAAACGGGGCCTTACCCTAATAATTCCTGGAATCAGTACAAAAGTAAACAAAATGAGTGAAAATATCAATACATGGGTTAAAGATAAAATGGCAATTGCTGCAAACACAGCTATAAAAACCAATATAACCCAAATTTTGAATACCATTCCCGCCGCGGAACGCCCGGCAAACTTAACGCAATTCGTTGCGTATTTATGCAAACAATACGGCAGCACCCCCACCACTCCGGAAGATATTACCAAAGAAATTGATTTTTATAAAGAAACCATTGCCGCACTCAAACAAACCAACCTGGAATTAAATACCTATATCAATGAAATGCAAGCCGTAATACAGCAGCGCAAAGATGATATAATCAGGTTAACCAATGAACTGGCAGAAATAAAAAAACAATCCGTAAAAACCGCACCGGCTGCCCCGGAAAACAAAGCTAAAAACGGATTTTTTTGGTGGGGATAATATAACAGTATGACAGCATTTTTAAATACAGATCGGCCGGAAAGCGAGTTAATCAAAGTTGATAAACAACAACTGGAAATGCTTGTATTACAAAACCGCGAATTGAAGCAAACCACCCAGGCCACCACCGATTTAATATTATTGTTTATTGATATGATCGGCGGGAAAATACCCACCAGCGTAACCGGCGGAATAATGGTATTAACGAAGTTACCCGGAATAATAAACGGACTTACCGACGAAAAAAAGGAGCATTTACAAACCGTACTGAATATTATCATAAATAACGCCCCTAAATACCTGACAGCCCACCAGCAGCAGCGTTTAATAGATACCCAGGTTTTAACGTTAATCGAAAAAAGGGATAACAATGAAATATAAGCAAACAATTATACCACGATTTTCGACAACTGTAATTTTACCATTAAAACCTTTGGAGGTTAGAAAATTGGTTTATCGTATTTATCGTGAATCTTTTTCAGGAACTAAAGTTATCAATGAATCTAAATCAATATTGATTTTGTTTACTCAACTGGGTGCAAAAAAACCGCCTTTGGTGGTGGTATTTATCCCAAAAAGCCGTATTGATTTCCGGATTAGATAAAATCGTTAAATATGGTGAGTTTACAAATTTTGGCAGCCCTAAACCGTCGGATGCCAAATATGTAGTAGGTTATCTAAATTTTAAATGTAAGGTTATTATTGATAATAAACCGGAATTATTAAGGTATTCAATACAATTGAGAAATGACGGTAAATTTTATTACAGTTTTGATATTAACATTTACAGAAAAAAATAAATGGTGGGATTATAATGCAGCTTTTTAAGACCACCCCCACCATTCTTTACAAAGTTAATACAAAAAAACAAAAAAAACAATGTCTGAAAATAATATAGAAACGTTCGACTTAGCCAAAGAATTGGAAATACCCACCCAGGAACGGAATTTTAACGTTATCCAGGAAGCGGAAACAATACAGCCAATTGATGATAACAGCGAATTTAACGCCGAATTTGACGCGGATAAGCTAAAAGAAGTGGCCGCCGAAAAAGTGGCGGATAACTTTGAAGCGGCATACGACAGTAGCACCCTTGCCCCGGCTATTGTGGACGGTGCCGATGCGTTAATCGTTAACCTGTTCCCAATTCTGTACGAAAAATCAGCATTCAGCGACGACCAGCGCGCCGCCCTCAAAGTGCTGGCCTATAAAATACAAACCAGCAACACCCGAAAAGAGGACAGATTAGACGATGCAGAATTAAAATTAGGTGCATTGTACGCCGAATACGAGGAATACAAGAAAAGTTTACCGTTAACGGAAAACGAAAAAAAACAGATCATAAAACCGTTATCCGTTTTATTGAAAGATGTGAACGTACAAACCACCCCCGGCAATGCTTTATTGATTGCCGTTGGTATGGTAATGCTCCCGCGTTTATTGCCGCTGGGAATTAATAAAATGATGAAACCGAACCCATGAAAACACAGCCGGAAATAATAACGATAATGGATAACCTGAAAGAAACCTATCTTTCCGGGTTATCGTCCGTTATTACCAAACAACTGGATTTTTTTCATTTCTTTCAAACGTATTTACTGGATAAATACCCGCCGTTTGGCGGTGAATGGCAGCCCTTTGCCGCCGCGATCCTGACAAACAACCTTTTTAAAAAGTATCCCGGCGTAACGAATGATACATTTGATTTGTTTTCCGAAAATGAAACGGAACTATCTGAAATACTGGCCGTTTTCAGCACGCATTTTAAAGCGATTTTTACCACCTATATAAATACCATTTCCGGCGGATTGGTGCCAACGGCGGCCCTGTTTGGAGCCTATACCATAGGCGATGAGGGAGAATATAACGACGATTTTAACATTGATTTCTTTATTTAAAAAAATAACCATGAAAAAACTTTTTTACCTACTCTTGTTTACCTATTCGCTGCAAATAGCAGCGCAAACCGCATGCACCGACAGCGCGCGGGCATACATTAACCGGACGATCAAAACCAACAACATTAAAGCGATTACCGCCGCACAAATGAACGCGGCGTTAACTAAAATACTGTTATCTATTAATTGCAATGACAGTTTAACCAGGTACCGGGTAGATAGTATAAAAACAGTTAATGACAGTTTATACATTTACCAGCATACCGGCGGACTTGTAAAATATCCACAGGGCGGCGGCGGTATAGATACCATTTACACCGATAGCACATTAACCGGCGCGCCGACCATTACCCAGGGCGGAACCTTAAAAGTAGATACCACGCGAATGGCTACCCGGAATTACTTAAATGCTGTATTAACCGGAAAAGTAAATTTCAGCACCCTGGCAGACAGTACCGCCGCATTGCGGATGATACGAAAAGTTGATACCACATGGATAGGCTTTAATTCCAGCCGCGACAGTATTTTACAATATTCTTATATAAATGGAATATTGCAGCGCATCCCATTAAAAAGGGATAGCGTAACTTTTTCCGGATGGAGCACCACCGGAAACAGCGGACTTTCCGGAGGTTATCCCGGCACTAATTTTATTGGCACCACCGATAATCAAAATGTGGCTTTCAAACGAAACAACGTTTGGATGGGTGGATTTTATTCTGATGGTTTTAAAATAGGAACCGGCCCCGGAGATAATAAATTTATAGAAGCACAGGGAAATACCACCGGCAACCAGGCTACCGGTAACAGTTTTGTAGGATATGGAAATTTTTTAACCTATTCGACCAATAATTACGGACTTATTCATTTTAACGGAAGCAGTAAACAAATGGCATTCGGTATTGGAACCGATGGAATTACGCGACTTGCAACCGGCACCAGCGGCGGCACCGGCGTATTGATGCAATTTACGGATGATCAGTCCGGCACCGGAGGCGTATCAATCGGCGGCAACGTAGAAACGTCCGCAAAACTTACAGTAACCAGCAGCGCAAAAGGCGTATTGATTAGCCGAATGACAAGCACCGAACGAGATGCAATAGCCAGCCCGGATAATTGGTTAATGATAATCTGTACCAATTGCACCGCCACAGATGGCAGCACCGGCGTATTGCAAATATGGAACGGAACCACCTGGAAAAACGCCTATTAATAACAACTAAATTTTATACAACATGAAAAAAATCATTATCATTTCCTTTTTATTTTTGGCACTCAAAACGAATGCCCAGGACACAGCCAAAATTTATAATTTATCCCTACAATCCCGATTAATTAGCTTTGTTTCCCCGATATGCACCTCTCCCGAAAACGACAGCTTATTTACCACGTTTTTAAATTGGCGGGCAAAATACCGGGCCACCAACCCGCAACCGACAACGGTAATTTTAACGGACAGTATCCCGACGGTAGAACTGGCCAAACTGTACAACTATTGTTTGAGCAATTCGGACGGATTAAGCATAAGCAGTATATTTAAATCCAGCATCCAAAATGTGAGGGATAACAACGCATTTCTAAACAGATTATGCACCGCGTATGAACTTTATTACCAGGAAAAATTTGCATTAATGCGGCAGAATGGAAAACGTTTATTAATGGGTAAAGACTAACAACATGCAGCAAATAACATTACAACCAGGCGAAAACTTAACGGTATTAAATCCAGCCGCCGAAGCAGCCCCCGAAGTAAATACGTTCATACAGGATGAACAACTAACCAACTATTTGGCCGAAGAAAATTTAACCATAGGCGGCAATGAAGATGCGAATATTGCCGCAATGGAAATTATAAACGACTGGACGGCGGAAAAAAAACGCAATTTCTTAAAAATCGTTTTGGGAAAAGTAAAGGAAAACAGTTCACCGATCGGGTATTTTCCAGCCGCATTTGACGGTCTGTTAATGCTTGCCGACGATGTGGAAGATAACAAACTTTCCGATTTGATTGAAGCTATTTTTTACAACAACTAAAGTTTTAACATGTCAAGATCACAAAGCGAAATTATCGCAATAGTTGAAAGCCTGGAAACCGCATTGAGTGAAGATATTATTTTACTCAAACAACGGCAATTGCAAGTATTCCAATACTTTCAGCAATTTTTGTTAGATAAGTACCAGGCGGGCAACGAATGGCAGCCCATGACGGCGGCCATATTAACGCGGTACGTTTTTTCCTGTTATACCAGCTTTAACACCACCGGAGAAGATTTTATAACCGACAACGAAACGGCATTAATCAAAACGCTGGCAATCTTTGATACTTATTACGATTACATTTCAGTAACGTACAATAACACCGGCGGAAATATCCTACCATGTGCGGCATTTATGGCGGCATTTGCCATATCCTCTAATTGTACCTGGATCAACGACGGCAATACGGAACCGGTAGTAAATTTTTCGGCTGAAGATTTCAGCGTTTTAACGGCGGATGAAAACGGGGGCGACGGTCAGTATATAGGCGTAGGATATTGCAATATTTCCGAGCATGTAACCATTGATCCGGGATACTCTTACAGCGTAAATATAACGCAACCGCCCGCACATGGCAGCATTGTAACCACTTTGCCGAACGGTGATTTTATCTATAATACCGATCCGGATTATTTATTAAATGATGAGGTTAAATATACCATTACCGTTAACGGCAATACTTCACCGGAATATACCATAACAATAGAGGGCGCGGCGTAAAAGATGCGGTTAAATCATGTAAATATTACGATCGGCAAACGAGGTACCGGAAAGACAACGCATATACTAAAGTTGATAGAACGGCACCGGAAAAAGGTTTTGATTGTGGATACAATTGATCATGAAAGCTACCGAAAATACAGGGCGGTAAGCCCTGAAATGCTGCCCGCCTGGAAAAAGGGAATTATTCGCGTTTATGGCCATAATTTTGAAGATGTATTTTATCAGTTAGCCCATAACGTAACCAATGCTTTAATTGTATTTGAAGATTGTACAAAGTATATCCGCGGATACATTCCGGATGATGTGCGGAATTTTATTGTAGATAGTAAGCAAAAGAATTTAGACCTTATTTTTTTATATCATGGTTTTGGGATGGTACAACCCGATATGTTTAGGCTTTCCGACAGTATCACACTTTTTAAAACCAATGAAAATATTGAACGATACGCCGGAAAAATCCCCAGCTTTGAAGAAGTGAAACAGGTAAATAAAATTGTGCAAAATTCAAATAATCCTTACATAAATCACAGTATAAAAATATATTGAAATGGAAATAATAAGGTAGGCGAATTAGTGCTAAAGTCGTAAAACTTGCGTCTTTCAAACGTCCGAAACGATCCTACCTATAAAAGCTACAAAATGCGAGTATATGCCCGGTAATTACCGCCCTATCTCTCAACGTCCAAAACGTTTCATTTGTAGCCAATACAAAGTTACAAAATATTTTTAATATGAACCAATTTAAGGTTAAAACATACAGTATCAAAGAGTTAGCAAGTAAATATAATGTATGCACAAGAACGTTTATTCAATGGCTGCAATCCATTGAAAAATTAAGCATTGACAAACATACAAAATTGCTTTATCCAGCCCAGGTAGAGTTAATAATATCTCATTTGGGCATACCTGAATAATACAAAACGATACATAATAATACATAACGATACACAACGATACATAAAGCGGATACCATGTAAAAAACACCTTGTAAAATTGTATTCATCAATCACAACAAAAAACAAAAAAATGAACACTAAACAATTATTGATCGGCGGAGCGGTTACAGTAGTGGCCACAGTGCTGGCACTTTACATTTGGAACAAAATTCAAAACCGTAAAAAATCAGCGGCGGCAACTCCGGCGGTATAACCCATATTGTAAAAATTAAAAATCAAAATACACATGAAAATTTTTAAACAACACAGAAGCCCGGATATGTACCCGGCATTAGCTAACCGCGAAGTAATGGAAAGAATTGCCAACGGTTTTGACAATTACGATGAAGAAAATTACGACGATTTCGGCGGTAAAAAATCCGGAAAAGTTCCGGGTATTTATACGATTACAATAACAAACGTAGCCGTAGCAGCCCGCGATTTCTTTTTGTATCATGGACAATTCCCTTACTACATGTCACACAGAAACCTAACGATACCGGCATTAACGGTATCCGGCGGCCTTACCGTTGCGGCAGATGTGGAACTGGCTAAAGACGGCGTTATCAAAGATGGAGCATTTAGCGCAATTGGTGCCGTTTCCGGCCTTAGTGCATCCGGAACACCAAGTAACATGAATACTTTTTTAGCGTATTTGCACGCCAACCCAGGGCAGAAATTAACCGGTTTGTCCGTTACTTCAAGTACAGCGGCCAACCACCAGCAGTTGATACAGTATGGTACGGTTAATCCGTTCAAAGCAGATGCGGATTGGATTGCACCGATTGATATTAGTTCGTTCCGATCTCCAAAAGATTACGACCAAAATATTACAATCGTTCGATGTGATTTGGAATTACACAGAAATTGCGCGGTAAAAATGACCGTTGCGGCATCATCTACCGTTACATTAAAATTGTACATGAACGGATCGGCGGCAGCGTAACCAAAGGCAATTAATCAAAATATTAAAGGGTTAACGATAGTAATATTTATTGCCGTTAACCCTTTTTAATCTCATAATTTAGAAAAAAATGGTTAATAATCACCAATTTGCAGTTAGAACCCACCGGACGGCCTGTAAAATTTTATCATCCGCTCCAATGGAGAAACGAGCAAAGAAAAGCCGTTGCATACGTTTTCAAAAAGTACAATTTGAAAGTACGCCCCACCCAGGCAAATTTAAAATTAGCTATTCAGGTAGCCCAGCAAAAAGACAAGCCGGAGTTTATCCAGGACTTGCAAAATGCTTTTATCAAACGCGCCATTTTAGGCCACAATAAATTTGAAGATGATTTTGATTATACCATTTCAGATTTATTTGAAGAAGATTTTGAGGGCGAAGAAACGGTGCATTATTTTGAGGAAATAACGGAAGACGGTTACGATGAATTTGGTGGAAAACTGAAATCCAAACGACAGGCCCGCAAAGTAAAAAGACAAACAAAGCGCAAAAACAGAAAATTATCCAAAGCGCAAAAACGTTCATTGGATATTGCTAAAGATATTAAAGTTGCAGAAGATGTAAAATCAGCAGTAGCATTAGCCAAAGCAAACAAAGAACAATCCGGATCAGCAATTGAAAGCGAAAGCGGTGGATCAACCATCAGCGAAAAAATCGAAAAAGGTTTAGGCATTGTGGGCGATCTGGCAACCGCCGGGGCCAATATTGCCGGGGCATTTATCGGAAATAAATCCAGCAACAACGATGCGGGAACCACATACGCCGATGATGACAACGACGGCAGCGAAGACGGCGACGACAGCGACGACGACAGCGGCAGCGGTGAAATGGCAGCAAATAAAAAATACATTTTTGCCGGAGTGGCTATTATTGCGGTAATTGGATTACTGTTTTTTGTTATGAAAAAACGCAAAGCGTAACAATGGCCTTATCTAATTTTTAAGACATACGAATTTTTACCCGATTTTGAGAAAGTTTAAGCCCTGCAAGAGTTAACCGGACGACTAAGCATTTACAAATAAATCTAAGCCGCTGGAAAACGATAAGCCGGAACACCGGTTTTTTATTCTACTTCAGGAAGCCGCGCACATTGCACCCAAGTACCAGCGATGAAGAAGCGGTAGACAAATATGCTTTTGATCAGTACATCAAATCCGGCTATTCGTTAACGTCTTCCGTAAAAGCCCTTACAAGGGTATTGCATGCCGATACGCCGGTAAATATGCGACGTATGTGGCTGCAATTTAAACGCGCTGAAAAAAAGACAAGTTAAATACTAAATATTCCCAATATGAGGGTTATGATAGTTTGGTAAATAACGATAATGTTGTTATCCGCCGGGTGGAAACCTCCCCCAGCGGATCCGCGATAAAAGTAACTTATGATCTGTACGACTGGGGAGAAGATATGAACGCCGCCGTACAAAATTTAAAGGGTATATCTCACCAGGAATGGAAAGCAAAAAAAAGAGCTACACAGATATACGCAAAATGGCCGGCGCGAGGAAACAGCAGGGCCATGCACGAATAATTAACGAAGAAGCGAAAACCAAAACCATTTATGCCAACCAGGGTATTTATGTACCGACCGATCACCATGCGAGCGCAATGCGCGCGGAGGGGATCGCTAAAGGAATAACAGGAGCAATAGCCGGAGCCGGTAAAATAGTGGCCTCCGCATTTGGCGGCCCCGGTGCCGATAGTGGCGGCGGCGGGGCGGAAGAAAGCGGCGGCGGTGGCGTATCCGCCGGAGTGCCGCAAATAGGGCAAAGAAGCGGCACCAACAACAGCAGTAAAAGAATGTATCAGGATGAACCGGAAAACAGCAGCAGCAAACGGACAAAAAAAGGTAAAAAACTGGCTAAAAATAAAACCGGGCAAACACCCGCCGCAAACAATCAAATGATGTATTTAATGGGCGGGATAGCCGTATTAGCGGTATTAATCGTAATAATGAAAAGATGAAAACGAATTATTTTAAAATAGGATTATACGCAATCGGAACCATTATTGTTTTTGTGGCCATTTATATGGTTTACCGGGCAATATTGCGGGCTAAACAGGGAGTGGATACCGTCGGTGACGTTATCCAGGATAATAAGGTTGATAAAGAAATAGCAGCGCAAACCGGATTACTGGTAAGTGAAGTAAATGCGGCGCGAAAAATTGCTAAACATTTTGCCGAGGAATTGGAATTATTGAGAGGTATGAGCTGGTGGGACAGACAGCGCGCTATGATTACCGATAAAGAATTAATGGATATTGCCAGCCAGGTTAAAAGCGCACAACAAATGAAAACGATCAGCCATATTTTTCAAAACGAATTAACGTACAATAAATCATTATACGCCGAACTGAAAAAAGAATTACCCAGCGCAAAACTTAGGGCAGTTCCATTTATTGAAACTATCATCAATTAAATTTTATACCATGAAAAAAATTGTATCATTCATTACCGTATTCTTTGTATTTGCAGTAAGCATTTTTGCACAAGATACCACCGCCACAGCCCCGGACGTTGTAAAACTGTTTAACATTGCTTTACCCCAATGGGCGGTTTTAGCGATCGTAATAATAGGCGCGACATTAACGGCCACCCAAACGATTTTAGCCAAAATTCCGACAGAAAAAAGTGTTAAGATTTCCGGCATTATCGGTAAAATCCTGACTTACTTTCATTCTTTCCGGCAGACAATAAAAAGGCGGCACTCATTAAAAAATAAAATTTGAAAGCATACTTTTTCATAGTAACAGGGTTTTTGTTTCTTACTACCGGGTGCGGCAGGAATGCCGCGCCCCAGGTGGTAACTATGAAAATGGATAGTTCATACACTATCATAGATACTGTACTATCATTCGTAAAAGATGCACCATGCCGCGACACCGTTTTATATAATACCGCATTCGACACCATTACCCAGGTAGTTATAAAAGACGGCGAATTAAAAGTAAAAACGGTATATAATACCACTATTCACGAAAAGATATTACAGCCTATTTACATGCAACCCCAGGCGAAAAGAGAGGACAACCGGATTTATAATCAATCCGGTTTTACTCTTAAATCTGTTTTGGCATTTTGCGGAATATCCGCATTAGTAGGCGGTTTATTTTCACAAATAATTCGATTTGCAATTACTAAGAATTTTTAAAATGGAAAAGGAAAAAAAAGAAAGTTTATTAAATAACCTGATCGGTACGCCGGAGGTGCAAATCAGCCTGAAAACAAAAACCATTGTTTTATTTTTCGGCGCGCTGGTAGCCGCCGCGATCATAATTTTTTTAGCGTATGCGATTATCAAAAAAGGGTAAAATATACTTAATCATTTCATCCGTTATTCTGCTGGCGGGAATATACGCCGTAGTATGGATAAAATGGATACGAAAAATAAATAACAAGATGAACGGAAACGATAACGTTAAGGCATTTTTAATGATGATCCGCCACGCGGAGGGAACCGCCGGAGCGAACGGATACCGTACATTATTCGGCGGAAAACTGTTTAATGATTACGCCCAGCATCCGCGCGTAAAAGTACCGTTTAGGAATACATACAGCACCGCGGCGGGCGCATATCAATTTTTATACTCCACCTGGTACCGGCTTTCATTAAAGCTGGGTTTAAAGGATTTCAGCCCGGAAAGTCAAGATAAGGCATGTATTGAATTGATAAGAGAAAAAAACGCATTAGAGGACGTTAAAAACGGAAATTTTGAAAGTGCAATAAAAAAGATAGCCAAAGTATGGGCCAGTTTGCCCGGTGCCGGGTATAATCAACCCGAAAAAAAAATAGCAGAATTACAAAAAGTATATACACAAAACGGAGGAAAATTAATAGCATAATGCACCATTTAGAAAACATATTATTCAGCAGAGAAAACGCCCTGAATGCGGTGGGATTAGGTTTTATCGGTATGGTAAATATTCTACACGATGTTAGCCAAATAGCGGCGGAATTTGCCCCGATTGCAACGGCATCCGTAGGTTTTTCCATTGCTTTACTAAACATAGTACGAACATTTAAGGAACTAAAAAAAAAGTAGGATTATGTACGCAATCATAAAGGCAAAAATAGTAAATGGCCATACCGGCAGACCGATGGAAAATGTAAATATTTCCATTACGGACAGCACCGGCAATTTATTGCCGATCAACGGCGAAACCATAGGCCGCACCAGCAACAGCGACGGCAGTTTTATTTTGCCGATTGCAAAAGAAGACGATGTATTTATTACATTCTCTTTTGTAGGCTTTACCCCCTTTACATTACCGGCGGCCAGCGCGGCAAAAATGAAAGTTTTTAAAATGCAGTCAAAAAACCAGGAATTGCCGGATACTACCGTTATAAGCCCCAAACCAAAATCCGGAATATCTGATAATAAGCCCTCAAAAATGTGGGCGTATGTGCTGGGAGGTTCGGCCCTATTTTTAACCGCCGCTTTAATTTACACACTCAATAAAAAATAAATTCAGATGAAAAAGAAAACCGTTATCATTCTTATAATCATAGGCATTTTAGCCGTTATCGGTGCCGCGGTAGATGTTTAACGCAACAAGATTTTTAAGGCAAAAAACGCAGCCCCAGCCGTCACAAAGGCACCCGCTACGGAAATGATTAAGGAAACCGCCGGCGGCGGGCAACGACCATTCAGGGATGAACGTAACCAAAGCCGCGGATTAGTAAGAGCATAAAAAATATAGATATGAAAGCATTAAAATACTTAGGAATAGGATTAGCAATAATAGTTGTTGTTTACGTCCTTAAAGAATTGTTACAAAAAAGCGCAAAAACAAGCATTGATTTAAGCGGTTTTGATAAGGATAAAAAAAGCGTGATGATAACCGTTAAGACAAACGGCGAAAACCCTAAAAATTATGTTGTATTATTTTCCCAGGCTACCAAAACAACGTTACAATGCAACGATTTCCGCCTGGAAGTTGGAGCATTAGGCGAAATTATGGTATTCCGGGTATTGGATCAGAATAACCGCGAAGTAGCCGTAAAATGGTTCCAATTCAGCAAACCCGAAATACTCACCATTTATTCAGAAAATTAAAATTTACAACCATGATACAATTATCATTATTCGACAAAAAAAAGAAACGCAAAGCAGCCCCGAAAAAGAGAGCGGCAGCCAAAAAACGCACCGTTAAAAAAGCGGCACCGAAAAAAGCGACAGCAAAAAAACGCACCGTAAAAAAAGCCGGTACCGCGCTGCAAAAAAAGGTAAAAGTACAGGCGAAAAAAATCAAAACGCTTAAGAAAAAACTAACTAAAGAAACCCGGAAAGAAAAAGTACTAAAGAAAAAAGTATCTAAAGTCCGCCGGATCACAAAGCCGCGCAAACGCCGGGCAGCAAAAAAATAGGATTATGAAAAAGATTAAATTTCAATGGGATATTGGAAATAAATTCAAAAGTGTTATAAAACATGGCATCACTAATATTGAAGCCGAAAGTATGTTTTATGATGAAAATTTGGTAATTTTTTCAGATGAAAAACACAGTAATACAGAAATTCGTTATATTTGTATTGGAAAAAGTATTTTTGATAGAATTTTATTTTCATCATTCACTTTTAGAAATTCAAAAATCAGGGTAATAGGAACACGCCCGGCAAATAAGAAAAATAAAGCAAATTATTATGACTACCAAACCCGTAAATAAGTTGTTTTTTGTAAAAGAATTACCGGCAAATCAGGAAATTGATGTTTCTAAATTAAAACGATTGACAAAAGCCCAGGCCAACAAATTGCTTAATAAAGCGATGGCAAAAAAGAAAAGTTAAAATATCCCATTGAAATTAGAATTTATTTATTTCAATATAAACCCGCGCCGATCGGCGCGGGTTTTCCGTTTCAGTCCAAAATAAAGTTGATTTTTGTAACGAAAATATTTACCTTTGCTATATGAGAAAGAATACAACAGTTTCCGTTAGCGCAGCTAAAAAAATAACAGCTAAAAGGAGTACGCCAAAGGCGAGCGTAAAGAAGTTTGTGTCTGATTTCTACACCAAACACGGCAAGGTTATGACCAAATTAGCCCATGAGTAGTGTACGTAAAGTAAGTATAAAAGAGTTTTAACTCCTTTTGCTTTTTGCCCAAAAAAGCCATATTTCAAATAATGAACCCATACCGGAAATGAGTTTTGAGAATGAAGAACAGGTGAAAAAATGTTTGGTTACTCCGTTCCAGACGTTTTTTATGATTGAACTATACCCAACCTTTACAGACAAAGCAGTTATTTTTTTTATTTGCTCACAAGAGCCATGCCCTCATTAATGGCAACAAAAGAATGGCAATATTGACTTTAGCCTACTTTTACCAAAAGAACAGGCGAAAACTAAGCCTTTCCGATGATGACATGTACAAAATGGCTATAAAAACAGCCAAAAGCACCGATAAAGACTATTGCCTGGAATACCTGAAAACGGTATTGTCTAAAAAAAAATAGCCCTACCCCTTGACATTTGGCATTATTGTTGTTATGTTTGTGGTGCGAAATTAGTTCATTATGAAAAATCAAAATTTATTAACAATAAGCCGTGCGAGCGTTTTAGAAACGCAACCTTCCTTAAATGGACTGATTTCGCAGCGCACGGTGCTTTCAAATTTCAAATTATGCGAAATCAGAAAAAACAACCGGCAAAGAAAGCGCAAGACGCAAGTAATGCCACCAAAAAAAATCAACCTTATTTTATTGTAACCACAAATGGCACTACCTAAAGAAGATTCTATTTCTGAGGTAAAGCTACAAAGGTGGCGAAAAAAGCCAAACTACAACAATTTTTTTGAACAAATCCATTACGATGAACTTGTATTGCACAAAGAAGAAATTCCGGCACTCATTGAACAATTACAAAATTTTCAAACAATCATTAACGCTTAAAATTTAATAAAATGAAAAATTACACCTTATTAAAAATCGAAAAAAATGAAATAGTTGATAGTTTTAGAAATTCCGTATCTTACAAAATCACGGCATCAACAGAAAAAAAACAAACTGAAATATCTGAAGATAATAATTCAGTTTCTTTAGAAATATCTCATGATTCTTTAAGAGAATTAGCACAGATAATGGCCCGTATGATTGTTTGATTTTTTTCTGTCAAATCTTCGGATATTTCATCCGTAAATCAATAATTTCTGAAACGGAAAACCCGCGCCGATCGGCGCGGGTTTTCCGTTTCATTTTTTTTTGTTCAATTCAATAAAAATTTTTATTTTTGAGCATGAGTATGATTTATGCATCAATAGACACCAAAACTAAAGATGGGCGCGCCTTAGCGGCATATCTTGAAAATTTAGCCATTGTGCAGGTATATAAAGAGCCGAACGAACGCACATTAAAATCAATGAAAGCGGCTAAGAGCGGACGTACAAAAGAAGTAAAAAACGTAAAAAGCTGGTTTGAAAAACTGATTAGCTGATGTATAAAATAAGCACAACTAATGAGTTTGAAAAAGATGTGAAAATCTGCAAAAAGCGAGGGTATAAATGCCATTGCTTTTAACTGCCATTGAAAAACTGCAAACAGACGGCAAGCTGCCGGCCAACTACAAACCCCACAAACTAACCGGCAATTATAAAGGATTTTGGGAATGCCACATACGCCCCGACTGGCTCCTTATATGGCTGCAAAACGACACCAAAAAGGAAATAACCCTAACCAATACCGGCACCCATTCCGATTTATTTTAAAAAAGCGCGGGTTTTCCGTTTCAGTCCAAAAACTTTTGGACTATATCCAAAATAAAAAACAGGTTTTGGACTGTGTAAATTGTTATTTTTCAACGAATTATCTAAAATAGTCCAAAAGTCCAATAAAAAACACGAAAAAACCAACACATACATACACATACATTACAATACAGGGTACTTCTTTTTCAAATCTTCACTTTGCAGCACCCCCAAATTTTGCAAATAAATCTGTACCATATCCAAACTGTGATGCCGTAACTGATTTTGAATATCCCGGATATTTAACCCGGCCTGAACACATTTTACAACCCCGGTATGTTTCCAGGAATAGAACGAATACCGCCCGGTTATTTTCAACCGCTGCAAATAGGTACAATGATTATCATAAATCCAACGTATGCTTACATGATCCGGCCCCGGTCGCCCCGATTTGCTCACCAAATAATAATTATTCGGAAAATTCCGGATAAATTCCAATTCTTTCGCGAATTTATCGGGTATGGCTACTTTTTGGGTTTTCTTATTTTTGGAAATATCCGCCCGGATTTCAATAAATGAATATTCCAGGTTAATATCAGATATTTTCAAAAACCGGATTTAACCGGGCCGGATGAAACAGTAAAAGAGCAATTGAACGCATAACCACAATTGCGGGTTTTCCTGTCTGATCTCATTTTTAAGGGTTAAAATCTGTTTATCCGTAAAATATTGCAATGAAACCGGATTGCGCTTTATTCCCGGCACTTTCTCCACCGGATTGAATGTACAGTACCCTAATTTTAAAGCCTTGTTATAAAGCGTATAAAGGGTATTGCGGTATTTTGAAATAGTATTAGGATTGGTGCCGTTTTTATATAGCCAGTAAATAAAATCGTTCACCGTTTCCGCCGTCGCGATATTATCCGGTTTTCCCTTTAGGAATTTCAGCCAATAGGTAATTACTGTTTGATAGGCCGATACGGTTTTAAAACGATATTGCACCGACGACACCGCCAATGCTTTTTTTAAGATACTTTCCCGCTCCAATACCGGCACATCCGCATTTAATGTTTTGATAAACTGATCTGCCAGCAGCAAACGTTCATCAACGGTGGTACCCTTATTGATATTGCCATAAAGCCGGACGCGCTTTTTATCATTACCGTTGTGGGTAAAGATGTAAGCATCAAAATACCAGCGTTTGGAAATATCCAGTGAGGTGGGTTTTAGCTGGATAGAAAAAAATTTTTTTTCTTGTATTGTGTTCATAAAAATGAATGATACAATACAAGTACAAAATGATACAATGTATATAACTAATAATCAATTAGTTATAAAAGAGCAGAGAGAGAGGGATTCGAACCCCCGGACCTGTAACAGTCAACGGTTTTCAAGACCGCCGCATTCGACCGCTCTGCCATCTCTCTGTATCACTGCAAAATTATCCGTTTCCATTTAATTCCGCAATTCGGAGTGCAAATATACAACAGAATTTTCAAAATAAAAAAGATGCCTGCACGAAACAGGCATCTTTTCTATTTATCGATGGTTATACTACAGTTTAAACGCTTTTTTCACCGCATCTACCGCATTCAGGTCTTCCCACGGGAATAACTTCACTTTCACCTTGATTTCATTTTCCTTTCCTTTGTTGAACACCTTTGTCACTTCTTCGCTTTTTCTGCCCATGTGGCCGTAAGCCGCCGTTTCCAGATAAATCGGTGTTCTAAGATTGAATCGTTTTTCAATAAAGTAGGGACGCATATCAAACTCCGGCAGTTTGGAGATGATTTTAGCGATTTCTCCGTCCGTCATGATGACTTTTGCCGTTCCGAATGTATTCACATACAAACCTACCGGTTGCGCCACACCAATGGCATACGCTACCTGTACCAGCGCTTCATCGCAAACGCCGGCAGCCACCAGGTGTTTAGCAATATGGCGTGTGGCATATGCCGCACTTCTGTCCACCTTGCTCGGGTCTTTGCCGGAGAAAGCACCACCGCCGTGTGCACCTTTACCGCCGTAAGTATCCACAATGATTTTTCTGCCTGTCAGACCGGTATCGCCGTGTGGTCCGCCGATAACGAATTTTCCGGTTGGATTCACATGGTATTTAATCTTATCATTGAATAAAGCCTGTACGCGTTTCGGCAATTTCTTCATCACACGCGGTACTAGGATTTTAATCACATCCTCCTTGATCTGTTTCAGCATCACCGCCTCTTTCGCAAAGTCGTCGTGCTGTGTGGAGATGACAATAGCATCAATTTTCACCGGTTTATTGTAATCATCGTATTCAATCGTCACCTGAGATTTTGCGTCCGGGCGCAGGTATTTCATAACCTTTTGTTCTCTGCGGATTGCCGCCAGTTCCCGCAGCAACAGATGCGCTAACTCTAGTGGCAACGGCATGAATGTATCTGTTTCACGGCAGGCATAGCCAAACATCATTCCCTGGTCTCCGGCGCCCTGGTCTTCCGGTTTTTTACGTTCCACTCCCTGGTTGATATCCGGAGACTGTTCGTGAATAGCTGATAAGATGCCACAGGAGTTGGCTTCAAACATATACTCAGACTTGGTATACCCGATTTTCTTGATAACATCCCGGGCAATATCCTGTACATCCAGATAGGCTTTGGATTTTACTTCTCCGGCCAGTACTACCTGTCCGGTAGTCACCAGTGTTTCGCAGGCCACTTTCGACTGCGGGTCATACGCCAAGAAGTTATCTATTAATGCATCGGAAATCTGATCGGCTACTTTGTCCGGATGTCCTTCTGATACGGATTCTGAGGTGAATAAATAAGGCATTTTAAACTCTTTTTTTTATGAATGATAAATGATAAATTTTTAAGAAGGTCAAAAATAACTAAAGTTCCAGTGAAAACAAAATATGCGGTTATTTTTAATCCACAGAACTGGTAGACTATTTAACCTCGCAACGTACCAAAGGAGCATCTCCGGCAAAACCTTCCAGCACATCCCCTATCTGCACCGGACCTACCCCCTGTGGCGTGCCCGTATAAATCAGGTCGCCTTGCTGTAAGGTGAAGAACCCGGATATATAAGCGACAATCTCATCAAAGGAAAAAATCAGCATGGAGGTATCGCCCTGCTGAACAATTTCATTATTCTTTTTAATGGTAAAGGAAATGAGTTGGTCTTGCCTGCCGTCTGACAGGTTCTTGATTATGGGTATGAAATCCCCGATAAACGCGGAGCCGTCAAATCCTTTGGCGATTTCCCAGGGCCAGCCTTTTTTCTTTTGTTCCGCCTGAATGTCGCGCGCGGTAAAATCAAAGCCTAACGTGAACGCATCGTAATAGTTTCGGGCAAACTTTTGATCTATTTTCTTGCCGTTCTTACAAACGCGCAGCACTATCTCCCCTTCATAGTGCACCTCTTTGGAAAAATCGGGATAATAAAACGGTTGTCCGTTTTTCAGCAATGCCGTATGGGGTTTCATAAAAATAACAGGGCTCTCCGGAAAGGCAAAATGTTTCATCTCCGCGATATGCTCCTTATAATTCAATCCGACGCAAAATATTTTCATGGATGATAATTTGTAGTTAGTGTATATAAGTTATTCCCATCTCTCATCTCACTTGTTATTAAAACTATTCATGGTATTCGCCAGGCCGATCGTACAAAAACTTTTGATGATTTCGACTGCCACATTTATTCTTAAGGGTAATTCAACTGCCTGTTCCGGGTTCCATTTCCCCAGCACATGTTCCACCTGTCTGCCTTTTGGAAAATCATTCCCGATGCCGAATTTAAGCCTCGGATAATCCTGTGTCATCAATTCGTCTTCAATTGATTTGAGACCATTGTGGCCGGCGCTGCTTCCTTTGCCGCGCACCCTCAGCGTACCAAACGGCAGGGCTAGATCATCCGAAATGATAAAGATATTTTCTACGGGAATTTTCAATTCATTCATCCAGTACATAACCGCCTTTCCGCTCAGGTTCATGTAGGTGGTTGGCTTGATGATATGCAGCTGTTTCCCTTTGTAAAGCACTATTGCATACATGGCAAGCCTTCCGAGTTCAAATGTTCCGTTAAAATCCTTACAGAACGCATCCGCCGCATCGAAGCCGATATTATGGCGGCTATGCTCATACTCCTTACCGATATTTCCCAGTCCGATGATTAAGAATTTTGACACTATCTTTCGTTTGGACAAAGATATAAAAAAACAACGCACACATGAAAAGTACCTGTATGCGTTGTTTAAAGATAAATCCTATTGAATCAATACTGTCTGTGTAACCATTCCTTCTTCTCCGTAAACAGAAATGAAATACATGCCATTTTCCAGATGATCCGCATTAAAGTGGAGGGTAGAAGTGCCTTTTGAAACATTGAGCGTTTCTTTCCTCAACTCCTGTCCAGCCACATTATACATCGACAGCATATATTGTCCGCTCTTTGCAGCGGTAATCTGTATATCAAACTGGCCTTTGTTTGGATTCGGCAGCACTGCAAACAATACCTGTTGGCTATTCTTCTTTACACCGGATACAATAAAAGGTGCGGATGTTTCAGACACACAATTGTTTGCACTAAATGCCACAACAGTCCAATTTCCGGGTTGTGTAGGCTTAAAGGATGGCGAATCAGTAGAAGATTGCAACACACCGTTCAAATACCACTTATAGGTTATAGCTGAACTTCCTGTGGCAATCAGGGAATCATTTCGGATATCCAGTATTGGTTTTGCCGGTGGCGTTTCTACCGTTAAAACAAGATACACCGAACTGTCGCACCCTAAGCTGGTCTGCAGGTGTACGTTGTAATTGCCCGGGGTCGTAAAGCTTTGATTGCCTATCGTCACACTATCGCCCAGACAAATCATGCGGCTGAATTGTGTGATGGCCGTCGGGTTGACCGTCAGGGTCAGATACACCGAACTGTCGCACCCTAAGCTGGTCTGCAGGTGTACGTTGTAATTGCCCGGGGTCGTAAAGCTTTGATTGCCTATCGTCACACTATCGCCCTGACAAATCGTGCGGCTGAATTGTGTGATGACCGTCGGGTTGACCGTCAGGGTCAGATACACTGAACTGTCGCACCCTAAGCTGGTCTGCAGGTGTACGTTGTAATTGCCCGGGGTCGTAAAGCTTTGATTGCCTATCGTCACACTATCGCCCTGACAAATCGTGCGGCTGAATTGTGTGATGGCCGTCGGGTTGACCGTCAGGGTCAGATACACCGAACTGTCGCACCCTAAGCTGGTCTGCAGGTGTACGTTGTAATTGCCCGGGGTCGTAAAGCTTTGATTGCCTATCGTCACACTATCGCCCTGACAAATCGTGCGGCTGAATTGTGTGATGACCGTCGGGTTGACCGTCAGGGTCAGATACACTGAACTGTCGCACCCTAAGCTGGTCTGCAGGTGTACGTTATAATTGCCCGGGGTCGTAAAGCTTTGATTGCCTATCGTCACACTATCGCCCTGACAAATCGTGCGGCTGAATTGTGTGATGACCGTCGGGTTGACCGTCAGGGTCAGATACACTGAACTGTCGCACCCTAAGCTGGTCTGCAGGTGTACGTTGTAATTGCCCGGGGTCGTAAAGCTTTGATTGCCTATCGTCACACTATCGCCCTGACAAATCGTGCGGCTGAATTGTGTGATGACCGTCGGGTTGACCGTCAGGGTCAGATACACTGAACTGTCGCACCCTAAGCTGGTCTGCAGGTGTACGTTGTAATTGCCCGGGGTCGTAAAGCTTTGATTGCCTATCGTCACACTATCGCCCTGACAAATCGTGCGGCTGAATTGTGTGATGACCGTCGGGTTGACCGTCAGGGTCAGATACACTGAACTGTCGCACCCTAAGCTGGTCTGCAGGTGTACGTTATAATTGCCCGGGGTCGTAAAGCTTTGATTGCCTATCGTCACACTCTCGCCCTGACAAATCGTACGGCTGAATTGTGTGATGGCCGTCGGGTTGACCGTCAGGGTTAGATACACCGAACTGTCACACCCTAAGCTGGTCTGCAGGTGTACGTTGTAATTGCCCGGGGTCGTAAAGGTTTGATTGCCTATCGTCACACTCTCGCCCTGACAAATCGTACGGCTGAATTGTGTGATGGCCGTCGGGTTGACCGTCAGTGTTTTAGAAAATGGAGTACTTCCCACACCTGCTTTATAGGCTGTTAAACTGACCGTATATATACCTGCCGTATTAAACGTCACATCTACTGTAGTTTGAGAGGTTGAAGTAGAGGGGGTTCCTCCGTTTATCGTCCATCTGACAGAATCAGGTGAACCGGTTGAACTATTGGTGAACGTGAGTGAACTGCCTCTGCAAATCACAGAATCATTCATAGAAAACTGTGACACCACTGCCTGGTTGATTTTGATCCATCCGTTATTCAAATCAAAAAATACATTTCCGCTGCCTTTCACTTTTATCCGTGCAGAAGCATTATCTGTAAAGACATTTGGAATGAGAACACTTTCACTGCCGTCATTGGGAGTATTGCCGGCCAATAAATACGGAAAAGTTCGCGCACTGTCCAGCGACAAATAAATATCTACGTTTGCACAGGAAATCGGAGATGCGGTGGTACCTGCCACATCCCAAGCAACCGTCTGATTGGTATTTCCATTAATATTGGAAGCTGACGGGAAACTCGTAACCCTGAATAATGAAGTCGTGATTGTAGATTTCAAGACCAGATTGCCGCTCGGTGCATTGAATCTGCCATACCCGTTGTTGATATCCCGCACGGTACATCGGAATTTTACATCTCTGGTGGTTTCCGGCAATACCTCTCCTTTGTATTTAATTACATTCTTAATCAAACTGTCCCATTTTGGAAAAGTGCGTGTAGGGGAAGCGGTGGGTAAGATTGAACGAAAGATAGGTGCTGTTATAATTCCATTATTATCCCAGCTTCCTTCGGGCCCCAGGTCATATTCTTCCCAGCAGTAGTTGATCGGATCACCATCCGCATCCGTTGCCGCTGCCGTTATTTCAAAGCTTGTTTTATACGGGATATAATAGGTTGCCGTATAATCAATGATTTCAGGAGGTGTATTATTGCTGTTGGTAATCACCGCACAGGCGGTACTGCCGGCGATATAGTTATAGATTTCATTGATACTGGCGCGGTGAAAATAATCATCGGAATGCGGTTGAATGTCATTGGTACCGCATATACCGGCATACGCCATAATGGTGGTTCCGCTTCCCGGTTCGTAAGCAGACGAAGAAGCCCTGTTGCCTCCGCAGGAACCCGTCCCGGCGTTAAACGTATGGTTTGCACCTAACTGATGCCCCATTTCATGTATCACATAATCAATATCGTAAGAGTCTCCAACGGGGTTGGATGAGCCTGTTACGCCTCTGGCCTTATTACCCGTATTACAGACACAACCTAAAAAAGCGACGCCGCCGCCGCCGGTACTGAAGACATGGCCGATATCGTAATTGGCATTACCGATTCTGGCGTCACAAACAGTCTGGTTCTGACCCAGCATGGAGCTTCCATTGGTGTTTGAATAGGTATCACTTGTTATAAAGATTAAGGTGTCATTATTCGGTACGAGATTCATATGGAAAGACAAATCTTTTTCCAACACCCCGTTCACCCTGTTTACGGAAGTCACCATGGCACTCAGAACCCTTGCCTTCGTTGGATTTGGAGATGCCACCGCCGCCGAATACTCGATGGTACAGGCCAGCGCCAGGCGGAACGTTCTGATTTTGCCGTCCGTAACGATGGCATTGTTTGAATTATTGACCAGCCTTTGTCCGTTGGTATTCGATGGATTTAACAGCTGTGACTCATCTGATGCCGGCGTTTCACATACAGAAAACTGGCCGGGCTGACGAACATAATCTTTTTTGTAATAGCAGTTATAAAAACCTGTATTGACATTCGTATAGGGGTCTATAAAGAAGATGCCCTCTTTGCTGAAGACCATCGCATGGAATCCGAATTCCGTATAATCGAGCTTTGCCGTGACAAACGGATCATCCGCCGCTATCGCCTGGTAGGTTTTGATCATCGGGTATTTATCCGCCAGCTCCTTCTCCATCGTAACCCGTTCAAACACCTTGAACGTTCGGTATCCGCCGTCCGGCGTTGGCAGCTGCATAAGTATGGACTGGCCGCTTGCCTCCGAAGGAATCTGAAGCTGGAGGTTTCTGAAGGAAGCGTCATTCAACTGCACCTTATTTGACTGGAGCGGAATGATTTTCTGCTCACCCGGCATATGGAGTCTGCTTGCCGATACATTTAGCCACAGGTTATCCAGGGCAAACGTGTTTAACACACAAATACTACATAGTAACGTCAGTAGTTTATTCATACATGGTCATTTTAAAAAATATATAGTTGTTTATCCGGCTTAACGGCTTATTCTTAATTGCGTTTCATCAGCATTTATCAAAAACAGAGAGATATACAAACGGCTTTTGTAATTTTTGACTAACAAATATAAACATTTATACCTTTCTGTAAAAACTCTTTATACACACAACCCCTGTATTTGATTCACATCAATACGACTGCATTTAAAACACAAAAGACCGGCATTAAGCCGGTCTCTGACAGTTCAGTCAATAGCTGATTATTTTTTCTTAGCTGCCGTTTCTGCTTTGGCAGCGTCTGTAGCGGCACTTTTCAATGCTCTTGTAATCTCAATGGATACCAATGGAATGGACGGTGAGGTCAGGATTTCAAAGCCCTGATCCGGTAAATCCTTCACCTTGAACGACTGCCCCAGTTTCAGCGGCGTAATATCCACCTCAATGGTGTCTTTCATGTTCTCAGGAGCGGATTTCACTTTCACCTTTCTCACTTTCACTAACAACTTACCCCCTTCTTTCACCCCTTGTGAAGTACCTACCACCCTGATAGGAACATCCGCGATTACTTTCACGCCGGGTAGCAGTTTCAGGAAATCAACGTGTCTGATTTCTTCCGTCACCGGATGCGCCTGTACATCTTTCAACAAGGCTTCATGGGTGGTGCCATCGATGTCAACTATGGCTTTGTAGAATTTCGGCGTGTACAGGATTCCTCTCAACTCGCTGATAGTTGATGTGAAGTGTACCACCTCGTTTCCCGCATACATCACGCAGGGAATAAGGCCTGCGGCTCTGTCCGCTTTAGAGGCTGTTTTTCCTACGTTTGTTCTAGCTTTTCCGCTAATGGTAATGGTTTGCATAAAAAATTACTTTTTTTTATTGATGAATAATGAATTAATGGATTTGAATTCGTGTGCATTGCGGATTGCCCTTGCAAACAACGGTGCCACCGACAATACCTTTATTTTGGAAGATACCTGTTTCAACGGGATGGAATCACAGACCACCAGCTCCGTTAAAGCGGAAGCCTCAATTTTTTCATAAGCCTTGCCTGATAAAACCGGATGCGTAATCAGTGCGCGCACGCTCTTCGCTCCTTTTTCGAGCAGCAGATTGGCAGCCGCTGTCAGTGTCCCGCCTGTATCAATGAGGTCATCCGTCAGGATGACATTTTTATCGGTCACATCCCCTATCAGGCTCATGGACTCAATTTCGTTGGCCTTTGAGCGGAACTTATCGCAAATCACCAGGTCTGCGTTGAACTGGCGGGCATAGTTTCTGGCGCGTTTGATACCGCCCACATCGGGGGAAGCAAAGACTAGGTCGTCCAGACCCAATTCCTGTATATAAGGTGTAAAGATGGCATTGGCTTCCAGGTGGTCCACCGGAATATCGAAAAATCCCTGTATCTGCGGAGAATGCAGATCCATAGTCATGATACGCTGCGCCCCTGCCGCCACCAGCATATTGGCCACCAGTTTAGCACCAATGGCTACGCGAGGTTTGTCCTTCCTGTCCTGTCGTGCCAGCCCGAAATACGGCATCACCGCCACCACATAACCTGCTGAGGCTCTTTTCGCTGCATCCAGCAGCAACAACAATTCCATCAGGTTGTCTGCCGGGGCAAACGTACTTTGCATGCAAAACACATAGGAGCCGCGGATACTCTCGGTAATCACCGGTTCAAACTCGCCATCGCTGAACTGCATCACTTCGACGGGTGTTAAATCCTGGCCGTAACTTTCCGCAATCTTATGCGAGAGATACTGGGTGCATCTGCCGGAAATGAGTTTTAAATCGTTAACAACCACGTTAATTTGCTGAATTTGAGGTGCGAAGATACCATTTTTATTACAAATCAAAAAACCGGGGCGGCTTTATTTATAATTTATTAATTCCTTTTCCCGACCTCGAGGGTGGAAAAACACAACCCCGACCTGTCGACCGCAGTATGATAAATTTTTGAATGCAACACACTTAGCAATACCGACACTTTTCATGGATTCATTTAAATCAATAGAAACCGTATTTCGTTCGGTGTAACCTCGAGGGTGTAATAAATAATCCAATATAAAGATTGATAAATCCTGCATTATTCCTTATTTTCAGAAAAGAAAACAGAAAGTTATGACCGAACCTAACTATCCCTGCCTGTGGTTTGACGGACAGGCAATAGAAGCCGCTGATTTTTACTGCTCCCTGTTTAAGAATGCAGCCATCACCGCTGAAACGCCCATGGTCGTGAATTTTGAACTGAACGGTAAAAAACTGATGGCGCTGAACGGTGGTCCGCACTTCAAAACCAACCCTATCCCGACTCATGGAAAACAAACCGAACAATGAAATCGTCAGTGCCAGAATTTTCCGCAGCGACAAAGCCCTGCTGTACAAGGCATGGACAGACCCTGACCATTTGAAAAACTGGTGGGGGCCCAACGGGTTTACCAATACCATACTTCAATACGACCTGCAGGTTGGCGGGAGGTGGATTTTGGTGATGCACGGCCCTGATGGAAGGGAGTATCCGAACGAATCTGTTTTTACCCGGATAGATGACCGGCAACTGATAGCATGGGATCGCATTACCAAACCCCATTTCAAGGTAGTCACCACATTTGAAACACACACCGCCCAGGAGACGAAGGCGGTGTTCCGGATGATTTTCAACGATGCGGAAGAATGCGGGAGACTGTCCGCTTTTATTGCAGAAAAGAATGAAGAGAATTTTGACAGGCTTGAAGCAGAACTAAAAAAAATGACACCCTGAAATTCTTTCTCTGAATTAAAAAAGGGCAGCGTGCGTACGCTGCCCTTTACTATAAACCATATCAATATTTATAAGAACACGGTCGAACCAAGTCCGGTGCTGGATGGTGTCGTTGTGCTGTAACCATCAGGATCGTCTTCGTACTGAGGGTGGTCATCTGGCCTGTGGTGTATATTAATGTATTTAAACGCCTCATACATGGACACATCTCCATCATCATTCAAATCCGCATCTACTGCACCGCTGCCATCCGGTTTGTTGCCTGTTATAGCAGCCATGAAGTGGAAGGTCAGGTCACCGAAATTATATTCCGGTGCATGGGCATGCGTCACTTCAAATTCAGTTCCGGCGGCAATAAGCACCCTGTTCGCACCGCTTAAGTCCCAGACCAGACCACCGCTGAAGCAGGGTTTCAACAGGAATATACCGGTACCAAAGGTCAGTGTATTGATTTTTGCCGCCAGCGAATCATCGGAGAAAGTGGTGGCATCGTTGTAATAATAAATCACTTCATCGGTATTGTGATCTGTTACACCGGCTCTGGTGTCATCGTCGTCTAAATCAGTGATGCCGTACTGGTCACCGGTGGATGTTTCATATCCGCCGCCGTGGTTATTGATGAAGCAGAAAAACTTGGTGGATGCGCCCATTTTACTTCTCAAGTCAGACAGTGCGCTGTTCAGCCCAGCCTTAGTAGCCGGATAGTCTACCGGTGCCTCATCGGCATGGTCATCTGCAACACCTGCCTTATACACTACGATGATATTCTTTTCACTGAACCCAAACTGATTCACCAATATCTTATGCAATGTATAAATGTCATTCCAGTAACGGTGATGTGCATTGCCGGAGTTGATGCCACCGCTGTATAGAAGCGCCACCTTTGTTTGGACCGGAGAAATTATAGATTCACATACAGCAGGGAATCTTCTGCAGAAATCATTTATTACGATGGGACTTCTGAAATAGCTGACACTGTCAATGAAAGTAATTTCAGAAACGCGAATTCCGGCCAGCGAGGGGTCGCCGAAAATAGCTGCTGTTGTAACAAGTGACGGATCAGTGGATTCGAGTAAGTTGCCTTTGATTCTTACTTTTCTGCCGATAAAACCACTATAGTCCGGAACATGTGTAACCACTATGGGTTTGTAAATCCACAGGTATTTGTTTTCGCGTGTGGGACCGTCAACGCCCGCATCTTCCGGATCGTTGTATATTTTCCCAATGCCGCCAACTTCATCGTAATATCCTTCCACTGTAAATTCTGTACCAATCTTGGTACGCCAGTCGGCTGTTTTGATTTCAGAATAGTCGGCAAGTTCAGTACTGTTCTTCTTACACCCGCTGATTAGCGCGACTGCCGTGATGAAGAATAGAAGGAATAAATTCTTTAAATGCATCTTTTTCATAATTTAAGTTTTTTGGGTGATTGAATGGTGTGTATTAAAGTTGATTTTATTTTTTCAGGATAACTATGATTTTAATCATGTTATTTATGCTGTAATTTTATAACTTATCCTGTCAGCTGTTCATAAAAGTTAGTATGCGGTGCTGCTGAATGAGAATTCGTAGCATTCTCTTCTTCCTGCACCATATTCTTTTTACATTTACAGTCATGAATACATCTTTTAAAAAAGGATTTCACTCCATTTGTGTTAAAGATCCTGTCATAGACGGATTATCTGCCCACGTTCCGCCCATCTATGCCACCTCTACCTTCAGTTATGAAAACCTGGAAGCTGCTTTTGATTTTTTTAAAAGCGGCGGAAAAACGGAAAATGTGTTTACGTATTCCCGTTTAGGCAATCCTACGGTGAAACTGGTCGCGGAAAAGATAGCAGCTCTGGAAGCTTATGAGGTGAAAGATGAGAAGGGGGAACCGCTGAATGCTTTCGGTCTGTTATTTGCATCCGGAATGGCAGCCATTGCAGCCGCCATCATCGGTTTTGTAAAAACAGGCGATAAAGTCATCACGCAGGGAAATCTGTACGGCACCACCAACGAACTGCTTATCACCATTCTGAAAGATTTTGGAATTGAAACCATCTACGCCGATTTAAAAGACCTGAATTATGTGGAAGATGCCATCATCAACGATGAAAAGATAAAACTGCTCTATATCGAAACGCCTGCCAATCCGACATTGGCATCCTATGACCTCGATGGCCTCGCCGCCATCGCTCAAAATTTAGGAATCAAAACCATCGTGGATAATACGTTTGTGACACCATATTTTCAGCAGCCGCTAAAATATGGTATTGACATCGTGGTACATTCCTCTACCAAATTCCTGAACGGGCACGGCACGGGCACTTCGGGTGTACTGATTGGCAAAGACAAAGCATTCATCACCACCAAGCTCTACGGCATACAGAAAATGCTGGGCGGCATCTGCTCCCCTTTTGAGGCCTTCCTGCTGAACAACGGATTGAAGACATTGCCGCTGCGGATGGAACAACATCAAAAGAATGCCCTGCAACTGGCAAGATACCTGATGCAGCATCCGAAAGTGGCGCATGTAAATTATCCCGGACTAGAGCAGCACCCCGACCACCAGCTGGCAAAAGAACAAATGAGCGGCTTTGGCGGCATGCTGAGCTTTGAACTGAAAGACGGACTGGAAGCCGGCATGAATTTCATGCGCGGTATTCAATTCTGCACGTTAACGGCATCCTTGGGAACAGCGGATACGCTGGTGACACATCCGGCATCCACCAGCCATGTGAATGTGCCGAAAGCACAGCGGCAGCAAAACAATATTACCGACGGACTGATACGGGTATCTGCAGGGCTGGAGAATATTGAAGACATTATCGCTGATTTTGAGCAGGCATTATTTTCCTAAAAATCAATACGAATGCATCCTTTTTTTACAGCCTAACAATCTCATAACTAGTAATTTAAATAAATAAATCAATTTACCTGACTTTGTATTCCCTGCTTGAAGGCTGCTTATCCCCTCAAAAACTACTTAATGCACAAAATCTCAATAATAATTTTGTGGTAATATGGAAAATCCGTATCTTTGCACTTCAAAATTAGACGACCATTAAATAACAAGATGATGTTGACGACAGAAAAAAAACAGGAAATTTTTAAAGAATTCGGTGGCTCCGCTGCCAACACAGGTTCTGTAGAAGCTCAGGTAGCCCTGATTTCTCACAGAATCAACCACATTTCAGGACATTTAAAAACGAACAGAAAAGACTTCTCTTCTACCCGTTCTTTATACAAGCTGGTAGGACAAAGAAAACGTTTGCTGAAGTATCTTGCCCACAAAGATATTGTCCAGTACAGAGCTTTAATTGAAAAACTGGGATTAAGAAAATAATCCTTCTCTGCATACAGCGAGGCTCACGCCTCGCTTTTTTATTTAATCCAATTAAATTATATATAATGACATTCAATATACATACACAGACTGTAGCGTACAGTGCGGGACGAACAGTTACCATTGAAACAGGAAAATTAGCCCGCCAGGCAGACGGAGCAGTAGTTGTTCGTTGCGGCAACTGCATGATTCTGGCTACGGCAGTAGCTGCAGAAGAAGCCAAAGAAGGCATCGACTTTTTTCCACTAACCGTAGAATACCAGGAAAAATTTGCTTCTGCCGGACGTATTCCGGGGAGTTTTCACCGCCGCGAAGGCCGTGCCAGCGATTATGAAGTGTTGATCTGCCGGTTGGTGGACAGAGCCATACGCCCTATGTTTGCCGACAACTTCAAAAACGATACACAGGTTTTACTTTATTTGATATCTGCTGACGAAACGGTGGAACCGGATTCACTGGCAGGTCTGGCAGCTTCCGCTGCATTAAGCATTTCCTCCATTCCGTTCTTAGTGCCGATTTCAGAAGTTCGTGTCACTAAAATTGACGGGAAATTTGTTGTAAACCCTACTCCTGCTGAAGCGGAAAAGGCAGAATTGAATATCATATTGGCCGGAACCATCGACAACATCCTGATGGTGGAAGGCGAAGCCAAAGAAGCCAGCGAAGAAGATCTGATCGAAGCGATAAAGGTGGGGCATGAAGTGATCATCAAGCAATGTAATGCTCAGATCGAATTAAAAGAAAAATGTGGCAAACCTAAACGGGAAGTGGCGGCTCCGGAAGAGGATGAAATACTGAAACAAAAAATCAAAGATTTCGCTGAAGAAAGCATCAAGGCAATCGCCTTATCTGCGATGGGTAAACACGAACGAAAGGCTGCATTGAAAGAAATCAAGGCAGAGTTCATGGCTGCCTATCCGGAAGAAGAACTCGAAATCTTCAACCAGGAATTATTTAACCGCTACTACAGCAAACTGGAAAAGACAACCATCCGTAACTGTGTCTTGAATGAGCGTATCCGATTAGACGGCAGAAAGACGGATGAAATCCGTCCGCTGGCAATGGAAGTGGATGTACTGCCATCCCCGCATGGTTCTGCTTTATTTACACGTGGTGAAACACAGTCACTGACAACAGTGACACTGGGTTCCAAGACAGACGAACAGATGATTGACAAGGCGGAAGAACTGTCCTTCAGTAAATTCTTACTGCATTATAATTTCCCGCCATTCTCTACCGGCGAAGTGAAAATGCTTCGGGGTACTTCCAGGCGTGAAGTAGGACACGGAAACCTGGCCATGCGTTCCTTGAAGCAAATGCTGCCGGGTGAAGACGAAAATCCATACACCATCCGTGTTGTATCTGATATATTGGAATCAAACGGCTCCTCATCCATGGCTACGGTTTGCGCAGGCTCACTGGCACTGATGGATGCGGGTATTCCGTTTAAAAAGCATGTTTCAGGTATCGCTATGGGTATGATTGCAGAAGACGGCAAATACGCCATCTTATCCGACATTCTTGGTGATGAAGACCATTTAGGCGATATGGACTTTAAAGTAACCGGTACCAGAGATGGTATCTGCGGTGTGCAGATGGACTTAAAGGTAGACGGACTTTCATTTGAAGTGCTTTCAGAAGCGTTGAATCAGGCAAAGAGAGGCCGCTTACATATCCTTAGTGCGATGGAACAATGCATGCCGTCTTACAGACCGGATTTAAAACCTCATACACCCAGAGCGGAAAGCATCAATATTCCGAAAGAATTTATCGGAGCAGTTATCGGGCCCGGTGGAAAAATCATCCAGGATATTCAGGAAAAAACGAATACCATCATTACCATAGAGGAAAATAAAGAAAGAGGCATAGGCAAAGTAACCGTATTATCTAATAACAAGGATAATATGAAAGCAGCCTGGAGTAGAATTAATGCTATCGTAGCAGTTCCCGAAATAGGTGCGGAATACGAAGCGGAGGTGAAATCCATTATGCCATACGGTGCATTCGTGGAATTTATGCCTGGAAAACAAGGTTTATTACATATCTCTGAAGTTTCTCATGCCCGTCTGGATACGCTGGAAGGTGTATTAAGCGAAGGTGAGAAGATACAGGTCAAATTACTGGATATCGATACCAAGAGCGGTAAATTCAAACTGAGCCGCAAAGTTTTATTGCCAAAACCGGAAAAACAGTCCTAAACTGTACGAATCGACATTAAGGCAGTAGAATTCTATAGTTTTTACTTTGTAAATACCTGAAAGTTGGTATTTGTGCTAAATTTTGTTAAATAATTGAAACTATTTCTCCTAATTTAACGTATCTTGTTTAGAACTATTGAATGCTGCTTATGACATTTCTATACAAAAAGCAATCTTTATTTTGTTGTTGGGTGGTCGTAATGGCAGCATGTGTATTTGTATACCCCTAAAAACTACACATGAAACAGCTAAAAATTACCACCAAGATCACCTCCAGGGACAGCTTCTCCATAGACAAGTACCTGAGTGAGATTTCCAAACTTCCGATGATGTCGGAAGAAGAAGAAGTGGAAGTTGCCAAACGCATCCGGGAAGGTGATGTGTCCGCCATGGACAAATTGATCCAGTCCAATCTTCGCTTTGTGGTCTCTGTGGCCAAACAATACCAGAATCAGGGACTTGCATTGAACGACCTTATCAACGAAGGCAATATCGGGTTGATAAAAGCTGCCACCAAATTTGACGAAACCAAAGGATTTAAATTTATCTCTTACGCGGTATGGTGGATTCGCCAATCCATTCTGCAGGCATTGATTGAACAACCGAGGGTGGTTCGTCTGCCGATGAACAAAGCTACCATTTACAATAAAATACAACGTGCCATTGTTGACTTTGAACAAAAAAATCAGCGGGAACCATCCAATGACGAGCTGGCTGAACTGTTGGACATGAAGGCTGACGAACTGGCCTTACTACGTGCAACGCTGACGTTCCATATATCGGTGGATTCCCCATTGGGAGAGGATGACGATACCACCAGCCTGGATATGATGACCGATAATTCGATGGCCACACCGGACAGGAATCTGATCGATGAATCGCTGCACGATGAGTTGGAACATGCCCTTCAGGCACTATCAGACAGGGAGGTGGAAATTGTAAAATACTATTTCGGCCTGAACGAATTCAACCAATCCTACAGTCTCGATGAAATAGGTATCAAAATGAACCTCACCCGCGAACGTGTAAGGCAACTGAAAGATAAAGCCATCCGAAAGATGCGCCGGTTTGCCATCACCAAAGAACTGAAGTCTTACCTGAATTAAGGTATAATAATAACAAAATATACAATAGATACTTGATGGAAATTAAACGGACAGGTAAGTTCCATATAGTGAATAATATCGGTGAAATACAAAATTCCAGTATAATTCCAATCCAGCAAAGTGAATATAAAACGGTATTGGATGAGATCAAAAATGAAATTCTTTCCCATTTCAAAAATAATGTTCACAGCATTTATATAAGAGGAAGTGTTGCTAAAGGTATTGCCATTCCATTTGTTTCAGATATGGATTTCGTCGTTTTATTAAAAAATAAAGCTGTAAATATTGATGATTTTGAAATTATAACAGATGAAAAGATCAGAACAAAATACCATTTTGTAAATGGCATTGAATTCTTCTTCATAACACAAGATGATGTATCAGACAGTAAAATTCAGTTTTTATTAAAGACACAATGTGGTTGTATCTTCGGCAATAATATTATTGAAAAAATCAGGAATTTTAAAATAGGGAAAGATGCCTATTCTCATTCCGGTGATTTTAATAAAGATGTACAAAACATTACTGAAGAATTAAAAACGGAGGAAAATGAGGATGAAATCAAATCTATCTGCTCCTGGATAATGAAAAGAATAATCAGAACTTCTTTTGAGACGGTGATGATTAAAGACAACAGCTACACCAGAGATTTATACCTGAATTATGAGGTATTTTGCAAATATCATCCCAATAAAGAAATGGAGATGAGAAAAGCATTGTTATTAGCTATAAATCCAACGAATAACAAAGCAGAAATTACAAGTACCATCAATGGCTTATTTGATTACATACAAAATGAAATAAATAAAAAGTGCATTTAAATAAATTTCCTCATAAGTGCAAAAGAACCTGTAACTAATAACAAATAACTTTTTATCTTTAATGCATGAATAAACCCATCATTGCTCCTTCTGTGCTGTCGGCTGATTTTGCCCACTTACAAAAAGACTTTGAATTTCTAAATGACAGTGCAGCCGAATTCATCCACATTGATGTGATGGATGGTGTTTTCGTTCCAAACATCTCCTTCGGATTTCCCGTCATACAAGCGATGCGACCGCTAACGTCCAAAACATTTGACGTGCATCTGATGATTGTGGAGCCTGACAAATACGTGGATGCATTTAAAGATGCGGGTGCTGAAATTTTGTCGGTACATATAGAAGCCTGTACACATCTTCACCGCACTATACAGAAAATTCACAGTTCGGGCATGAAAGCAGGCGTCGCGGTCAATCCGCATACCTCCATATCTTTGCTGGAAGATACCATCCGGGATATTGACCTGATATGTCTGATGAGCGTCAACCCGGGATTTGGCGGTCAGCAATTCATTGAAAATACCTACGAAAAGATATCGAGACTGAAAGACCTCATCACAAAAAGAAACTCCAGCGCATTAATAGAAATTGACGGAGGCGTATCGCTGCAGAATGCCCGGAAATTAGTGGAATGCGGAGCGGATGTCCTGGTGGCCGGCAATGCCGTATTCCGTTCAGAGTTTCCGGTACAAACGATTCACACCTTAAAAAATATAGTGTAACGGTTTCCGTTAATAGAAAGAATGCTGTCCAAAATTTCCATATCTGTTTTATGCTCGCTGTTCTATTTTTCAATACATGCCCAGGTAAGTCTGGTGCTGAAAGGAAAGATTACAGATGCAAATGATAATCCTGTTTCCAACGTATCCGTATTGCAGTCGGGCACCAATAACGGAACCACATCCAACAGCAAAGGTTTCTACTCCATAAAACTGGAATACGAAGACTCCTGTGTGGTGGAATTCAGCAGTGTAGATTTAGGCAGAAAATATATTGTCTTATATCCGACCAATAAGGTGAGCGTCTTTAAAGACATTCAGTTTCCTTCGAATGCAACCCTTATTGACACCGTAGAGATAAAAGCCAGCAGAAGCAAAGTCGGTGAATCCGTCATCAATGCGAAAAGTGCCGAGTATTTTCCCAACCCCACCGGCGATATCGGCACGCTTATCAAGACAATGGGACAGGGCGTACAATCCAACAATGAACTTTCCGGACAATATAACGTCCGCGGCGGAAATTATGACGAGAATCTGGTGTATGTGAACGATTTTGAGATATACCGGCCTTTCCTTATTTCCAGCGGACAGCAGGAGGGATTGAGTTTTGCAAACCTTGATTTGACGGATAAGCTCACCTTTTCCGGAGGCGGCTTTGAATCGAAATACGGCGATAAAATGTCGTCTGTACTCAATATCAAATACAAATCTCCCACTACGTTCAAAGGCTCTGTGATGGCCAGTTTATTGGGAGTAACCGCCCATGTGGAAGGTGCGACCAAAAATGAGAAGTTTACCTACCTGATTGGCACACGATTCAAATCCAACGGATATCTGCTGGGAAGTCTTGATAAAAAGGGGGAATACAACCCCAACTTCTTCGACCTGCAATCCGATTTTCATATTAAGCCATCTGTAAAACACGACATTGAAATTTTAGTGAATCACTCATTCAATGATTTTAAGTTTGTGCCGGTGACACAGGAAACACGGGCGGGAACCTTCGATAAGCTGATTCGTTTTCTGGTAGATTTTGACGGAAATGAGAAAGACCGTTTTGACAATACCATGGTGGGTCTTTCGTACAAATTCATTCCCAATACCAAACTCAGTTTAAAATTCATGTCGTCGTTCTGGAAGATGCGTGAAAGTGAAACGTTCAACATTACCGGCTACTACTCCCTCGATGAGATAGAAATCGATCCGGAAAGTGACAACTTCGGGAACGTAAGAGCAAACCTCGGAATCGGCACCTTTCAGGATTGGGCAAGAAATAAATTAGATGCCATTGTCACCAACTTTACCCACACGGGTAAATACAACATCAGGGAAAAACATTTACTGGAATGGGGTTCCACTTTTCAGTACGAGAAAATCAACGACCAGTTGAGTGAGTGGCAGCGCATAGACTCATCCGGATATTCTATCCCTAACAATGGTTCTGGCATCGTGTTTCCTTATCGTTTAAAATCTGAAAATAATTTAAACTCTTTCCGTGTGCATGGCTATTTTCAGGATACCTGGAATATCATCAACCGAGATTCCACTACCTTGATACTTACCGCCGGTATCCGTTATAATTTCTGGAATATCAACAGAGAATTTCTGGTCAGTCCGCGAGTGCAGCTGGCTTATCACCCAAAATTAAAAGGCGACGTCACGTTCCGTTTAGCCGGCGGAATGTATGTACAGCCCCCTTTCTACCGGGAGATGCGCGGTTTTGACGGTGCCATCAACAGAAACCTGAAAGCGCAACAGTCGTATCATGTTGTGCTGGGTGCCGATTATAATTTCAGGATTAAAAAACGTCCTTTCAAACTAACCGTTGAAACCTATTACAAATATTTACGCAACCTGAACCCTTATGAGATTTCAGATGTGCGTATCCGTTATTTTGCTCAAAACAACGCCGTAGGTTATGCCGCAGGTTTTGACATTCGCTTGTTCGGCGAAATGATAAAGGGAGCAGATTCCTGGATTACAATTTCCTATCTAAGCACCAAAGAGAACCTGAAAAATGATTCTTACCTCACCTACCGGGATAGTACGGGAGCTATATTCAATTCACCGACTCAAAGCCCCAATCCCATAACAGATACTTTGACCAATTTCCCGGGAAATATACGTCGTCCAACGGACCAGGCATTGTTTGTCAGCTTATATTTTCAGGATTATCTGGAAAAATACAAACGCTTCAAGGTACATTTAAATCTGGTTATCGGTACCGGATTGCCGTTTGGCCCTCCGGATCGGGAAAGGTATAAGGATGTATTGAAAGCGCCTCCTTACCGGCGTCTGGATATCGGATTTTCCGCATTATTGCTCAGCGGAGAAAGACGTGCCGTAAAGAAACCCAACAGCTTTGGAAGTAAATTCGATAAAATCTGGTTTAGTTTTGAAGTCTTCAATATTTTAGGCATTCGCAATACACTCTCCCACCGCTGGATAAAAGATACGGACAACCAACTTTGGGCGATTCCGAATTACCTGACCTCAAGAAGATTTAATGCAAAGCTGCAAATCACCTGGTAGCATTATAACAATGCTGCTACTCCCGGCAATGTTTTTCCTTCAAAGAATTCCAATAAGGCTCCGCCGCCGGTAGAGACATAGCTAACCTTATCCGCGAGGTTAAATTTATTGACAGCCGCCACGCTGTCGCCGCCGCCCACCAGGCTGAATGCACCTTCCTGAGTGGCATGTGCGACAGCCACCGCTATACTTTTGGTACCGTTTTGGAAATTATCCATTTCAAAAACACCCATCGGGCCGTTCCATAAAATCGTTCTGGAGTTTCTTATCACCTTCTCAAATGCCAAAATCGCCTCGTGGCCGATATCAAGCCCCATCCAGCCATCCGGAATAGACATGTTGTTCGCTATCTGTATATTTGCAATGTTATCGAACTTATCGGCAATGACTGAATCAATCGGCAATAATATTGACACCCCTTTTTCTTTGGCACGTTTAAGCACTTCAACAGCCGTATCGAGTTTATCCTCTTCTACCAGCGAGTTGCCGATTTTACCGCCCTGTGCTTTGCAGAAAGTGTAGGCCATTCCACCACCGATAATGATGTTATCAGCAATGTTTAATAGATTTTCGATGATTAAAATTTTATCTGAAACCTTGGCGCCGCCCAAAATGGCTGTAAACGGCTTTTCCGCCTTATTCAGCACCCTGTCTGCATTCGCAACTTCAGCCGCCATCAGGTATCCAAAGCATTTATTTTCATTTGAAAAATGACGGGCAACAATGGTTGTACTGGCATGGGCACGGTGTGCCGATCCGAAAGCATCATTAACATATACATCTCCGTGTTGTGAAAGCTTCACGGCAAATGCATCATCTCCTTTCTCCTCTTCTTTGTGAAAACGTGTATTTTCCAGCAACAATATTTCCCCTTTCGTCAGGGATGAAGACAACCTTCTGCTTTCCTCACCGATACAGTCGTCTGCAAATTTCACATTCCTGTTTAATAAATCTGACAGATGCGATACAATATGTTTTAAGGTGAATTTTCCCACATCAATCGTTCCGTCATCCTTTAATTTTTTGAGTGGACGTCCGAGATGGGACATCAATACCACACTTCCGCCGTCATTTAAAATTTTACGGATAGTCGGCAATGCCGCCTTAATACGTGTGTCATCGGTGATAGCATAATTTTTATCAAATGGTACGTTAAAATCAACACGGATTAGAGCGCGTTTATTGTCAAAATTGGTGGAATCTACTGTTTGCATGAAAGTGAGGTATTATTTGTTATTAGTGCTATAAAATTAGGAAAAAATAATAACAGTGCCACCTCGAGGGTGGGGGCCACCCTCGAGGTGGGTTAGAATGCCGCTACTTTCTCCACCAGTTCCGCCAAACGGCTGGCGTATCCATATTCATTATCATACCAGCCAACAATCTTTACCAAATTATCTACCTGCTGTGTTAGACCTGCGTCAAATATACAGGAATATGGAGAATGAATGATATCGGAGGAAACAATGGGATCTTCCGTGTAAGCTAATATATTTTTCATGGCACCACAAGCGGCATAGTTAAACGCCCTAATGAATTCTTCACCCGAAGCCGGCTTTTCTAAAGAGCAATATAACTCCGTCAATGAACCCACGATAACAGGAACACGAACAGCACCTCCCTTAATCTTCCCTTTTATTTCAGGAATCACCCATTCCAGTGCTTTATTGGCATTGGAGCTGGTTGGTACTATATTTTGTGCCGCTGCCCTTGCCCTGCGAAAATCAGAACCATGGATACTGTCGTGAAGCTTCTGGTCGCCGGTATAAGCATGAATGGTATTCATGATGGCATGCTGCAGTCCGAAATTATCCAGTATCACTTTTACCATGGGCGCCAGGCAGTTAGTTGTACAAGAGGCATTAGAAAGTATGGTATCCTCGTTCGACAGGAGATTATCATTGATTCCCAACACGATTGTCTTAACCTCCTTATCAGCCGGTGAAGAGATGACAACCTTCCTGGCACCGGCATCAATATGTTCCTGCAGTCTGACCCGGTCGCGGAACCTGCCGCTGCATTCAATCACGATATCGATATCCAGCTCTTTCCATGGTAAATCCTTGGACTGCGCTATCGAGGTGCTGATGATTTCCTTGCCTTCCACAAAAAGCTGATCTTCTTTTGCAGTAATTTGTCTATCCCATTTTCCCTGAGCGGTGTCGTGTTTCAGCAAATACACCAGCGCATCATTGGGTGCAATATCGTTAATGGCTACGATATCCACATTACCCTTATCAAATAAGATTTGAAATACCAGCCGGCCTATCCGTCCTAATCCGTTAACTGCAATTCTTGGTTTTGGCATATTTTTCTAATTAAAATCCAAAGTAAGTCAGAATTAATGATTTGACAAAACAAATATCGGTGATGGTATTGTAAAAAATGGAAAAGGTTTCTATATTTGCACTCGCTTTTAGAGAACGGCCCGTTCGTCTAGGGGTTAGGACAGGAGATTTTCATTCTTCAAACAGGGGTTCGATTCCCCTACGGGCTACCAAAGAAAAAGACTTTCATTGCTGAAAGTCTTTTCTTTATACACTGTTTTAATAACTTTTATAATTCGATAACTCGGAAGTGATGAAGTTTGAATAACTTTACAATATAAATTACCCCGTATGAAATTCACTAAAGAAATAATCCTGTCGGTGCTTTTTGCAGCTGCTATAATTTTTGCAGCTTCCTGCAACAGAAATACCGGTAAAAATGTCGGTGACGGGTGCGGAACCTGGAGTAAGGCGAAAACATCGGACAGTTTGAAAGTAAAAGATGGAATCTAGCAGATTTAAAACTGTTTTTTTTAAATGAACTGAACAATTAAAAGACACCTCTCCGAGGTGTCTTTTGGTTAATACAATATGAGATAAATGAAGATAGTTATTTGCAATACATCTTAATCAAATCATAAGCACCGTATTCCTGTAATTCCCCGGCAACACTCCAGTCAAAGCAGGCACCGGAATAATCTCCCATGTTATCTTTTGCCAGACCTCTCTTAAAATAGGCTTCTCCCAACGTCGGATTGTATTCGATGGCTTTATTAAAGTCCAGGATAGCAGACTCATGGTCACCTATTTTTTCTTTTACAACCCCTCTGTTGAAATAGATATCCGTATAATCAGGCTTGAGAGAGATCACTTTATTAAAATCGAGAGTGCATCTTTATAAATGCCTACGTTACCTTTCGCTATCCCCCTGCTGTTATAGGCGTCTGCAAAATTAGAATCCAGTTTAATCGCTGCATCAAAATCCCGGATAGCGCCATAATAGTCTCCGATAATACCTTTAACCATTCCACGGTTGTAGTAGGCATCAATATAGTCTGCCTTTAAAGATATTGCTTTTGTAAAATCTTTTAGGGCATCCTTAAATTCAAATAGTTTAAAATAGGCTATACCTCTGTTGTTATAGGCTTTGACATAAAACGGGTCAATGACGATTGCTTTGTTGTAATCATGTATGGCACCGTAGTAATCTCTTATCTCATTCTTCCTGTATCCTTCCTTAAAGAATTCAAGTGCAGACTGAGAGTACGCCTCCAAACTGACAAAAGAAATAAGTACTGTGACAACCGCCAATAAATTAAGTCTGTTAAATTTTTTCATCTCTGATATGCTATGATGCAACTTGTATACCAAAGTTAAAAGAATACAGCTGGAAACAAATGACAAATATCATAACTTCTGACGATGTCTGATTATACCTATGCCGGATCAGTTTCCTGCTGACACTCCCGTACCCGAACAGTACTTTTTATGCATTTCTTTGGCAGGTACATGCCCTAACTCATCCGCCTTCATCCAATTGGAACAGGCATCCATATCTTCACCGGAGTAATAATAAAAGTAACCCATATTATAGTAGATATCCCCGTTATCCGGTGCAAGTTCTATCGCTTTCTTAAAATCTTCAACAGCACCCTTCTCATCCTCTGTGTAAAATTTAGAAACTGCGCGGTAGTTAAAGGCATCTGCATAATCAGGTTTAATTTCAATCGCTTTGCTGTAATCAATAATGGCACCTTGATAATCCCCTAAAACCTTTTTTGATCTGCCCCTGCAGTAATATGCTTCCGAATTGGAAGAATCAAGTGTAATAATCGCAGTAAAATCGCGGATAGCACTGTTGTTGTCGCCAATCGCATCTTTCGCTTTACCTCTGAACAGGTATGCTTCCATCTTGTCGGGAGACAGGGCTATCACATTGTTGCAATCGCGGATTGTGCCGGTATTGTCGCCGAGGTTATACAATATCACCCCTCTTCTGAAATAAGCATCTGCCATTTTGGGTTCCAGTAAAATGGCGTTGTTATAATACTGAATCGCTGCAACAAAATTTCCTGAATCGGATTTTACATTACCCTGCATTAGAAATTCCTCTGCCGTTTGAGCTTGCAGCAAATGGCCAATAAATATGCTGTTCAAGAGGATTAAAGAAATTACTCTATTCATTTTCATTAGTTTTATGGCATAAAGTTAATGAATACAATGCATTAACGCCATAATTTTTAACATTATAAATTCATAGAGTGTACATTAAATTGATTTTAATATACAGGTATGAGATGTTAAGTTTGTAGCAGTTTAACTGTTGGAAGTTTCTTTTATTTTAGCCTTTTCTTTTTCCAGCCAGTCGTTCACCATCTCTTTGGTCAGTTCCAGATGCATCTGAAATAATCTTCATCGCTTCCGTATTGTTCAGGATCTCCTGATCTATCTGTGCTTTATCCAAATTGGCATACAAGGTGAGTTTTTTATTCAGTTCATGATTGCGCTGACTGATATTCTCAAGGGTTGCCAGTTCTATTTCGTGTTCAATATTCTTCAGCTTTTCATCATAGGGCCCTTTGGCAGAAAACAGCTTGGTAAAAACAGGTGCCGTTTCAATACAGATAAACAACAACATGATAAACAAACTGGGCAGCTGCGGCAAGTGGGCAAGTCCGTCTAATCTGGCCATCAAACCGTCGTATCCGGAAATAACCGGCTGTGCTTTGGCGAAGGACGTATCCCGCTGTGCTTTCAGCAGTAAAATCTGTTTTTCCCGTTCATCAATCAATGGTTGATATTTTGCCTGTAATTCTTTCATCTCATGTTCAACTTTATCATACTGCATTTTCTTTTCTTTGAAAACCGGTCCCTTCCCCAATTTCATAGTTCCCCGCGTACCCTCCGCTTCGCTGATAAAGGAATTGTACAACGTATCTCTTGATGCAGCTGCTTTCGTAATTTCATCTTTGTAATAATTGATTTCCGTTCGCAAACTGTCCATTACCGGATTGTATTGCTGCTCCGTTTTACGTTGTGCCTGAAGGGCAAACTCCCGTTGCTTTTCAGCTACCTTCTGTGCAATTTCACGTTCAAATATTTTCAATTCCAATGGTTTCGCTATCACAACAGCCAGGATAAATGCCAGCACTATTCTGGGCAATACCAGCTTAAATTCATTCCAGAAATTATCTTCTTTCCGCAGGGTGGAAACGATAAACCGGTCAAGATTAAAGATGACCAATCCCCAGATAAATCCAAATGCCATGGCGGGATACAAACTGTTAAAAACAGTGTACAAAGCATATCCGCCGGAAAGCGATGCCAGCAGTCCGGTAAAAAACACCGTAGCACCAATGCCGGTGTATTTATTCTGTTCGGAATGCGGACTGTCACTCAGAATATCCGTATTGGCGCCGGAACACCACCAGCAAAATGTGTGAATCCGCTGATGGTTCGGATGGGTGGTTGGGCATGAGGTATAGATTCCATAGTATTTTTAATTTAAGAGTCCTTTTACGGTTTAAAAAAGATTGCTTCCTATTGTTGGAATGACGCTTACTTTTCATAATGTTTTCGAATGGTTTGAACAATATCTTTGATCTTATAATTGCCATTAAATGTATATTCCAGCTTATCAAACAACCTGGATTTATAAGAAGTATAGCCCTCTTTATTTATTGTTGAACGTATCAAACTGGTGTTCACTGTTTCCAGGACAGGTTTCGTGACTGTATGGTCCCTTTGTATCTGAATCACACCCGGAATCTGAAAGGAAGGAAAGCGGATAAGATCCGGTTTGTTAATTACAGGAACAGTTGTTTTAATTAATTCAATGGTATGTTTTTTTAATTCCGGCATGGGAACGATTAATTTTTCCATCACCGGCACCGGAAATACTCGAACCATAAAAGATATCTCATTATTGTAATTCCTGTTTTTTGCGATGAGATTATAGGTCGTATGTTGATTTGGAAATAATTCCTTTTTCCCTATCGCCTGAACAAATCCCACTCCTTCTATTGATATCCAGTCGGCATTCAGCACATTCCAGTGCAGTTCAACAGACTGCCCCTGCATAATACCATACTGATGGGAAAATCCCTGAACGCTTTTAATTCCACGTTTGTTTTGGCGGACATCCGATACATACAAGCTGTAAGAGATGATAGGTTCTGTGAGATGGTCCGGCGATTCTTTTGGCTTGAATTCATGAAGTTTCACCACCGAATCAGATTTTGCCCGGAAAATCATCCATCCCGCAAGAAACAGAATTAACAATACAATCAGAGTAGTTGTCAAATGGTTAGTTTAATAGTATATACGTCGCAAAACCCAAAAAGTATTACCAATGGTTCCCCTCTCCGGATTTTTAAGAGTATTTAAGTTATTAGACTTAAAAAAACCAGTCTGTCAAAATGTCACTTTTGTCTGGTTTTGTATATTTGCAGTCCATTTATTGAAAACTGGTAACCGTTAACTATCCGACCGTTCATGAACGAGCTATTAGACTATATAGAAAACGAAAAGCACGATGAATCCCGTCAGGGAGAAGCATTGAATATGCCTTTACATGAAAATGAATTCAGGAATAATAAGCACTTCTATATTGAAAGTTACGGCTGCCAGATGAATTTCAGCGACAGCGAGATTGTTGCTTCTGTATTAGACAGACAGGGTTATTCCATTACGACTAACATTTTTGATGCGGATCTGGTATTGCTGAATACCTGCTCTATCCGGGAAAAAGCTGAACAAACCGTCCGCAACCGATTGAAATCCATCAACGAAATAAAGGAACAAAAACCCGGCATGCTGGTGGGCGTTCTGGGGTGCATGGCAGAACGATTGAAATCTAAGTTGCTGGAAGAGGAGAAATTAGTGGATATCGTTGTTGGCCCGGATGCCTACCGTTCCCTGCCGGAACTGCTGGAAGAAGCCGAAGGCGGACAAAAAGGCGTGAATGTATTATTGTCCCGCGAAGAAACCTATGCAGACATCTCCCCTGTCCGGCTGGATAAAAACGGGATAACCGCATTCATTTCCATCATGCGCGGCTGTGACAACATGTGTTCTTTTTGTGTTGTCCCATTCACGCGTGGAAGGGAAAGAAGCAGGGACCCGCAAACCATTTTAGCGGAAGCAATGGATTTATTCCAAAAAGGCTACCGGGAAGTAACACTATTAGGCCAGAACGTCGATTCTTACAAATGGAAAGGAGAAGAAAACCAAACCGGAAAAGAAGCTGATGTCCTGCTGAATTTTGCGCAATTGCTCGAAGCGGTGGCAAAGGTAAATCCGCTGCTGCGTGTCCGTTTTTCCACCTCTCACCCCAAAGATATCACGGACGAAGTATTGCATACCATTGCCAGATATGACAATATCTGCAACTATATACACCTGCCGGTGCAAAGCGGTAACTCTGCTTGCCTGGAACGTATGAACAGGACCTACGACCGTGAATGGTATATAGAAAGGGTGAATGCCATCAAACGTATCATTCCGGATTGCGGCATCTCCAGTGACGTGATTGCCGGATTTTGCGGAGAAACAGAAGAAGAATATCTGGATACAGTCTCCATGATGGAATTTTGTAAAATTTGACTTAAGTTATATGTTCTACTATTCAGAACGCCCGGGAACATTAGCCGCCAGGAAATATGCCGATGACGTACCGATGGATGTCAAAAAAAGAAGGCTGAATGAAATCGTGGATATACAATACAGACATTCTCTGGAAAATAATATCAAGGACATCGGAAAAACATTCCGGGTACTTATTGAAAAGACATCCAAAAAAAGTGAAGCGGAATTGTGCGGCAGGAACTCACAAAACAAGATGATTGTTTTCCCGAAAGAAAACTATAAAATCGGCCAATACGTCAACGTTTACATCGAAAGTTGCAACAAGGCAACCTTAAGGGGAAAAGCATTGGAATTAACGGATGATTACCTATAAATACAGCTAACTGAACACCACATGGAATTACAATCCGTCAAACAACGATTCGGAATCATCGGCAACGCAGCGGCGCTAAACAGGGCTCTGGAAGTAGCTGTGAGAGTGTCTCCAACCAACCTTTCTGTTCTCATTACGGGTGAAAGCGGTGTGGGAAAAGAGGTATTTTCTCAAATCATCCATAATCTATCGACCCGTAAACACGAAAATTTTATTTCCGTCAACTGCGGTGCCATTCCGGAAGGAACCATAGACTCTGAATTATTCGGACACGAAAAAGGGGCTTTTACAGGTGCACATGACAAACGCAAAGGGTATTTTGAAACCGTCAACGGCGGCACCATCTTTCTGGATGAAATCGGCGAAATGCCCATAGGAACACAGGCTAGGCTCCTCCGATTACTGGAAAACGGTGAATTTATAAAGGTAGGCTCATCCGTCGTTCAGAAAACGGATGTACGTGTCCTGGCGGCGACCAATGTCGACCTGCCTAAACTGATCCAGCAGGGAAAATTCAGGGAAGATTTGTACTACCGGTTAAACACCGTTCCTATTTCCGTCCCGGCACTTCGGGAGCGAAAAGAGGATATTATCATCCTGTTCAGAAAATTCGCTTCCGATTTTTCCGAGAAATACAGAATGCCACCTATTCAGCTGGCAGAAGATGCCAGACAGGTATTGATCAACTACCGCTTTCCGGGAAACATACGGGAGTTAAAAAATATTTCAGAACAGGTATCTGTCTTATCCAAAGACAAAATTGTCACCAAAGAGGAACTGATAAAGTTCATCCCCAATATTGAAACGTCCAATTTACCCGTATTGGCTCATGCTGCTGAATCCGCTTCATTCACCGACCGGGAATTGCTGTACAAGATGATTTTCGATATCAAGCACGACCTGAATGAACTGTAACGTTTTGTATGGAATGCCACGAACGGAAATATCCAGAATTCAAACATTGATTTCAGCGACATTATAAAAGAAAACCAGCATGCACCGCATATTGACTTTACCTCAAAACAATTGCCGGTTATTGAACATCCCATTCCTCAAAACATACCGGCAAGCAATACCGGAACCATCGTTTTAAATCAGGAACCGGATTATGTAGTAACCAACATCGAGCAAAACCTCTCACTTGCTGACATGGAGAAAAACATGATTGTGAAAGCACTCGAAAAACATAAAGGTAAACGAAGGGATGCCGCTTTGGATTTAGGTATTTCAGAACGTACATTGTACAGAAAAATAAAAGAGTATGAGCTGGAAGATTAGTCAGATGTCAATAGCTAACAATAAGCATTACCTCATCAACAAGATGCTGCTTGTCATTTGTATTTTTTCGGCTGCGTTCATGTCGTCCTGTAAGATATACCGTTTTACAGATGCCAGCGTCGATCCGAACTGGAAAACATTCACCTTATCGCAAACACTGAATATTGCCACTTTGCAAAATCCGAACGCTGCGCCTTCCTTTACTGAAAGTCTGAAAGAAAAATTCCTGCGCGATACCCGTCTTGCCCTGAACAGAGACAACGGCGATCTGGAGTTCAGCGCCACCATTACAGAATATTCCATTGAACCCGTATCCATCACCAACACAGAAACAACGGCGCAGAACAGATTAAACATTACGGTAAAAGTAGAATGCGTCAATAATTCTGATAAATCAAAAGGTTACTCCCAAACATTCCGGGACGGGGAAAATTATGATGCAAACAGACAATTTTCTGATGTGGAAAACGGCCTGGTAAGCACTATTTACGAACGACTGGTACAACAGATTTTCAACCGCACTTTCGGTAACTGGTAGAATGAATATTCAGATGCATCACATATTATCCAATCCTGCTTCCTTACATGAAATGCCGGATGAATTGCTGCAAGGCTGGATACAAAAATATCCGTATGTCGCATTATTCCAGTTAGCCGGACTGAAGAGGAAAAAAAATTATTCAGAGAAAGAACTGCAGCATACCGCTTTCTTCTTCAACAACAGAGAGAAGTTGTATTCGTTGTTAAAAGAAAAAACGATTGCACCGGCTCCCCTCCCAATTATTGAGAAATCAATGGCTGTAACTGAAACAGAAAAACCGGCACCGGAAATAACGGAAGACATTGTAATTCCGGCACCGCATATCGAGACTGCGGAAAGTAAAATGGAAGAAAGTCCTATTTCTGAACCTGTTGTGCTGCAAGATGCTGTTATCGAAAAGGCAACGCCGGCTCCAGACACGGTAACCATAACGGAAGAATTCAAACCGCTTTCCATTGCAGAACAGATATTGGCAGAGATTAATAAAATAAAGGAAGAGAGGGCTCATAAGACAGATACTGCGAAAACTGAAATAATTGAGACGCCAAAAACAGTATCAGAAAAAAAAGAAGGTATACCTGCAGAAATTTTGAGTGAAACGCTGAAAGATATTCAGATTATTGAAACAACCGACAGAACCATTCTGGTAGAACCTGTAGCAGAACGTGAAGAAATCAAATTAGATGCAGCCAAGGACATTGCCATCATTCAGAAAGAAACTGTCATAACTTCTGATTTGCCGGATATTGAAAAAGCGGCTGAAACAACAGCCATTACACCTCCTGAAATTCCTGTCACTGATGGAAGGTCTGCCAAACAGATTTCTCCCATTATAAAAGAGAATGATGAATTGGGTGTTTCCGCGGAATTATATCCTGAACCACTGTTGGTTCATATCGATAAATCTACGCTCCTGAAAGAATCCATTCCAGAAAAGAATTATCCGGAACAAACAATCATCCAACCTGACAGTAATGTTATACCTGTTTATATAACTACAACAACAGAAACTGTTCATCCAGAAAAAACCACTGAAATTTTAACAGAAAACAACTTATTTATTCCGGAGGTGGAAGAAGATATCATCGAAACACACATTGAAACTGAAATCATAAGCGATAAAGTCACCCCGGCTGAAACTATTGCCCATCATTCTTACTCTGAAGTGGATGACACGCTTGCTACCGAACTGCCGGTTGTAAACCGAAAACTGGATGAAACGGACTTAAAAGAACCACATACATTTGTGGAATGGCTGCAGCTGATTGACGGAAATCTACCTATTCAGAAAACAGAGGAACCCAAAGAAAACACGGATTGGATAGAAATTCCAAGGTATGAAGTGGAACAGGCTATTGCTAACAAACAATTAAATAATCAGGAAGAAGCAAAACTCTTTGAACCTAATTTTGAAGAAGGTGAAGTGGATCTATTTCATGAGATAGATGAAGAAGTGACTAAAATAGCCTCAGAATCAGTGAGTTTTAAACAAGATATGATGACGGAGACATTGGCTAAAATTTATATGAAGCAAGGCAAGAAAGACAAAGCAGTAGAGATTTATAACGCACTTCGCTTGAAATTTCCCGAAAAAAGTAGTTACTTTGCAGGCCTTATTGAAACAATAGAAAAAAAAGAATAATATGTTTACCTTTCTTACCATACTGATAATTGTAGTCTGTCTGTTTATCATCCTGATCGTTTTAATTCAAAACCCTAAAGGCGGCGGATTGACCGGAGGATTGGGAAGTGCGGCATCCAATGTGATTGGTGTACAAAGTGCCGGTGACGTGATGGAAAAAACCACCTGGGGCAGTGCCATCGTATTACTGGCCTTGTGTGTGCTGACCGCCTTCGTCGTGCCTAAATCCGGAAGCAAAGAACAAATCAAGACACTGACGGAAGAAGCTGCCAAGATGAATGTTCCGAACGTAACACCTGCCACTCCTGAAGCTCCGGCACAACCGCAACAGCAGCAGCAACCTGCCAGCAATCCTTTATCACAGCCGGGAAAATAAGCCTAGACCAGGATGGTTTCCTCTATACCTTTTAAAACTTAAAGTTTTACTTCTTCCCTTTCTTCTTATACGTCTGTAACAGTAATTATTATTGAAACATTCTGGAAAAATCAGTCGAAATACCCTATTTTTACCCTTGATATTTTCCAAACTTATTTAGTGTCTATTGTTTATGGAAATCAGCAAAGAGGAACTGATAGCAGATTTGCTCAAACACGAGCAGCCCTTCTTTGATGATTTCAGTACAACGGAATTAGCGGATTTCCTGAATGATTATCCGGAATACGGCAATAAAATCATCGAAAACCTGCCGCCCCACCGGGCTGTAAAAACATTGAAATTTCTGGATCTTAAACTGCAGAAGAAACTCATACATACCCTGCCATCCAGTAAAGTCGCCACACTGGTTCAAAACATGCACTTCGACGACAGAACGGCATTGCTGAGCGAACTCACCAGTGAATCGGTCAAAAAGCTGGTATTGTTTCTGCCACATGAAGACAGGATTGAAACATTATCCCTCTTAGGCTACCCGGAAGACAGTGTCGGCCGCCTAATGAACCCCGATTACATTGAGGTGAAGTCAAACTATACCGTTCAGGAAGCGTTGAACAAAATCAGAAAATACGGAAGAGAAATTGAAAACATCAACTTCATCTATATCATCGATGACAATGAAAAACTGATTGATGATATCAACTTAAAAGAACTGCTCATTGCATCTCCGGACACACGCCTCAGCAACCTGATGGACACCAAGCATCTGGCACTGCATGTTACGGATGACCAGGAAAATGCCACTTCCGTATTCCGGAAAAACAACCGGGCCGTATTGCCTGTAGTGGATGACAATGGAGTACTGCTGGGTATCGTCACCATCGACGACATTTTACGGGTACAGAGTGAAGAAGATACGGAAGACATCCAGAAAATAGGTGGATTGGATGCTCTGGATGAACCCTATATGAATACCTCCTTTTCCGAACTGATGAAGAAAAGAGCTCCCTGGCTGGTTATCTTATTCTTAGGAGAAATGCTGACCGCCACCGCCATGAGCTTCTTTGAAGATGAAATATCCAAGGCGGTAATCCTGGCGCTCTTTATTCCATTGATTATTTCGAGCGGCGGCAATTCCGGCTCGCAGGCTTCCACCCTAATCATCCGCGCCATGGCACTGGGTGAGATTACGTTTGAAGACTGGTGGCGCGTCATGCGCCGAGAGATTATGAGCGGTCTGGTGCTGGGCACCATGCTTGGCATAATTGGATTCCTCCGTATAGTATTGTGGTCTTCCGTATCACCCATCTATGGTGAACATTATATCCTGGTAGGATTTACAGTAGGCATCACTTTGATCGGCGTTGTTCTTTGGGGAACATTGTGCGGATCCATGCTGCCCATCCTGTTGAAAAAGATTGGTGTCGATCCCGCTACCTCCTCCGCTCCTTTTGTAGCTACACTGGTAGATGTTACCGGATTAATCATTTATTTTTTAGCGGCATCCCTTATATTAAGCGGTACGCTGCTTTAAGCATCAAATATTAAGACCTTCATAATCTACTATTCCTTTCCTTTTTCGTATTTTTGCAACTCAATTTTTAAATAATACATTTTCATGGGATTACAATGCGGCATCGTAGGATTACCAAACGTTGGAAAATCAACTCTTTTTAATGCAGTCAGTAACAATGCGAAAGCACAAGCCAGCAACTACCGGTTTTGTACGATAGAGCCCAACGTAGGCCTGGTGGATGTGCCGGATGACAGGCTGAATAAACTGGCAGAAATTGTTATCCCTAACCGCATAGTCCCAACCACCATTGAATTTGTAGATATTGCAGGCTTGGTAAAAGGTGCCAGCAAGGGTGAAGGATTGGGTAATAAATTCCTGGCAAACATCCGCGAAGTGGATGCAATCATTCATGTCATCCGCTGTTTTGAGGATGAAAATATTCTGCGCGAAGAAGGCGCCATCAATCCGGTTGGAGACAAAGACATTATAGATACGGAGCTGCAGCTGAAAGACCTCGAAAGTGTCGAAAAGAAGATTTCAAAAATCCAGAAACAGGCAAAAGTAGGTAATGATGCGAAAGCGAAACATGAATACGACGTTCTGCTTCAATGCCAGCAATGCCTGAGTGACGGAAAAAATATCCGCTCCCTGAATTTTTCAAAAGAAGATAAGCTGCTCTTTGCAGACTTATGTTTCCTGACGGATAAGCCCGTTTTATATGTAGCCAACGTAGATGAAGCATCTATTCTGACGGGCAACAAATACTCCGAAGCACTGACTAAAATGGCGCAGGAAGAAGGTGCGCAGGTGATTGTACTCAATAACTCGGTGGAAGCGCAGATTTCCGAAATGGAAGAGGAAGATAAAGCTTTATTCCAGTCGGAATATGGCTTGACGGAACCCGGCTTAAACAGATTAATCCGTACTGCCTATCAGTTATTAAACCTTATCACCTATTTTACCGCCGGCGTACAGGAAGTACGTGCCTGGACCATCCATGAAGGCTGGAAAGCACCACAGGCAGCCAGCGTCATCCATACGGACTTTGAAAAAGGGTTTATCAAGGCAGAGGTTATCGGATATGAAGATTTTATCCATTACAAAAGCGAAGCGGCCTGCCGGGAACATGGTAAATTACGCATCGAAGGGAAAGAATACATCGTAAAAGACGGCGATGTGATGCATTTCAGGTTTAATGTGTGATAAAGTCAGATTGCGGGTATTAAATAATTTTGTATCTTTGTAACATATAATTAGTCATTAAAAAAATAACTCAACATGGGACGCGGTGATAAAAAAACAAAAAAAGGAAAAATTTTTGCAGGGTCATTTGGTAAAGCAAGACCTCATAAAGCAAAAAGCACAAAGGCTGCAGCTAAAAACTAACATCCGCTTTTGAACCTTAAAAAAATGCCTTACTGCTTTCAGTCAGGCATTTTTGGTTTTAAACGGTGTTTCTGGAATTATTAAGTAATTTTTCACAATTTCTATTAGCTGCTGTCACTATTTTTACCCTTGAATCCGATGGAAGCCAACCACACAAGCCTTAAGATAGCTCAGGTCATTGATGTTTTCGAGAATTCCCTCAACGGCGGCGGCATTTCCACACATCGCTTCACCAAATTACTGCGACAACATGGCCACCATGTCATCGTGATTGCCAGCGGAGAAGAGTCCAACGATAAGGTGGCACTCCAATCCTATTATCCGCCTATTCCATTCACCAAAAGAATTTTAGAACGAATGAAATTTGTATTCGCGAAACCGGATGAAGTGAAGATGGAACAAGTTTTCTCACAAGTGGATATCATTCATAACCAATTTCCATTATGGCTGGGAATGGCAGCCGTTCGTATCGCCAACAAGCTAAACAAGCCGCTTGTATCTACCTTTCATGTGCAGGGGGAACAGATTATGCACAACGGTGGCCTGACTCATCCTTTTTGGACTAAGCTCATTTACCATTACTTCGTAAAGTACATCTATAACAAATCAGATATTGTCATCTGTCCGAGCAGATTTGCCGAACAGGAAATTAAACGATATGGACTCACACGCCCGACAGTAGTCATTTCAAACGGCGTCACCTCTGATTATAAAAAGATAGATTTACCCAAAAGGTACCCGGATAAATTTACCATACTGACAGTTGGCAGAAATGCTGCTGAAAAAAGACAGGAAATGATTATCCGTGCCATTGCAGCCTCCGGATTCAGAGACAATATACAAATGGTCATTCTTGGAGACGGACCGCAGCGTAATGCGCTTGTGAAGCTAAGCAATGATTTATTGAACGGAAGGGCAGAATTCAATCTGGTGCCGCAGGATAAGTTAATCGGATATTACAATTCCGTTGATTTATATGTACATACTTCCGCCATAGAAGTGGAATGTATGACTGCCCTGGAAGCGATGGCCTGCGGGCTGCCTCTGCTGATAGCCGATTCTGCACTGAGTGCCGCCAAACAGTTTGCATTAAATGAAACGTTTCTCTTTAAAACACAAACCGAACTGACAGAAAAGATTGACTATCTCTACACCCACAGGGAAGAGCTGACACATGCCGGCGAACAATACCTTAATTTGTCCAGACAATATGCGATAGAGAATTCGTATCAGAAATTAACCGATACCTACAAAAAGGTCTTGAAGATGCGTAAAATCAGAATCACCACAGAACATGCGGTATTACAGGAAGTATAAAATTACCCGAACCATCTTCGTTTGAAGTCATCTTTTATCGGTACCGGCAGGAAAATGGAAGAAAATAATACCGCTATAAGTATCAATGGAATGACTGCGGTGTGATATGTCTGCGGATTAGCCCACCATCCTATCAGCAATACGATCAATAAGATACGATAGGCTTTGATATAGGATATTGACCAGGCCGGCGGACTCTTTTTCAGCATAAAAAGGATAAAGGGAATATTTAAAGGCATAGCCCATAAAATATTAAGGTTCCATTTGGTCGAATGATGGTCGGTAAAGAACCACATGAAAACAAACAGCCAACCCAACAACCCTAAAATGATAAAATACAGCACGGGAATAAGCTTAACACGTGCAAACAATCTCGTCTTTATCTGAATGATCAGTATCAATGCAAACAATATCCAGAACAATAGCCCGGGTGTGAACCACTGTCTGGGATGGTGTTCCGGCACCACATCCAGTATAAGATGATTACCTGAAACCAGTGGTTTCCCGTCTACGGTTGTGCCATCAAATAGCTGCATCAGTTCATCCGGTAAAAAGGTTCTTCCAAAGCCGGCCTTTTGGTCTGTGGGAATACCGATCAGCAGGTCCATTCCTAAATCCAGCCACTCGTCTTTGGCGTTCCTGTCAATCAATTGCCTGTAAGAAGATACATCGTCCGTATCTGCCTTATATTTCCTCACTTTGAACAACGACAGGATCACATTCCTTGGGCGGGTGGAGCAGTTGTCAAATAAAAAATCATACTTATAATATTTATTATCCTCGCGTGCATTAATCGTCAGCAGTTCAAACAATCGCTGTTTTTGCTCCTGCGTCAGATTTAAGGGCTGTTCCCGTATCCATCTGTTCTCTTCCCGGTAACTTTCTTCAAACATAGGGTAACTTTCTATCGACTCATAATACATGAGTTTACCACGAATAAATTTCATCAGAAAACCCGGCTCACCAAAGCTGAATGTACCATAATTGTACACGATATCCCATCCTAAAATAGAATCCTTAATACGGATGGCAGTATGACCGAAATTCCGGTAAATTTCTCCATCCGCCCTTCCAACAGTCAGCAAACTCACCTTTGAATACGAAGAAAGCGCCGGGACTTTCATATCTTCATCATACCCAGACGCCCGGTTGAAAAGCATAAGAAGGATTAAAAGATACAGTATCTTAACAGGATTCCGATTCATGGAACGAATATAGTCATAAAACTTTTTAATAGAAAAGACGTTTAGTTCAAATATACCTGTATGAAAAAATTACCTTTGTTATTGCTTATAATATTAGCTTTGGCATTGACAGGCCTAACCTGCAAGTCGGGGCATAAACCTAAAAAAATAACGAGTTCAACTGTTGCTTTACCTAAAACAATGACACCTATGGATACCACACCTGTATTAAAAACCGAACCGGAATGGAAGCAGATTCTAACCGATGAAGAATACGCTGTTTTACGGCAGGCCGGCACCGAGCGGCCGTTTACCGGCAAATATACAGATGCGGATGACAAAGGCAATTACTACTGTAAGGCCTGCGGCAATCTGCTGTTTACATCAGAAACAAAATACCATAGCGGGTGCGGATGGCCGGCATTTTATGATATCGCGGGAAACAGCGCGGTAGAAACAAGAATGGACCACTCACACGGCATGACAAGAATAGAAGTGGTCTGTAAAAGATGCCAGTCGCACTTAGGACATGTTTTTGAAGACGGTCCGAGAGATAAAACGGGATTGCGTTATTGCATCAACTCCATCAGTCTGGATTTTAAGGGAGACAGCACGAAACAGAAATAGGAACACTTCTAAGCTTTTACTTCCTCCGGCTTTCCATACTTGTAAGATGCCCAGAAAATAACCAGGGAGATGAAGACAAAGGGAAAACTCAGCCACTGACCGTGATTCAGTGTCACACCCAGCATGGTCAGCTGGTTTTCGTCCACCTTCCAGAACTCTAAAAAGAATTTGCCGGCAAACATCATAAACAAAAATATGGCCATTAAGCTACCTTCACGCGGCTTATAGTTGGATCGGATATATAGGATCAGTACCACCACAAAAATTATATCATACAGAAACGCCTCAAATAATTGCACCGGTACTCTTGGCATGGTTTCTCCCAAACGCTCGAACACGACTCCCCAGCTTCCGTCCGTGTAATCACCCACAATTTCGGAATTGAAAAAATTGCCGTAGCGGATAAAGGAACCACCGATGGCGGTAGGAATGGCCACCCTGTCAATAATCCAGAGAAAGGATTGATCCGGGTGTTGCCTTTTATATAAGAACAAGGCAATAGGAATGGCAATAGCCGCGCCGTGACTGGCGAGTCCTCCTTTCCATATCTGCACGATTTCCAGGAGATTCTGGCTGTAGTAATCCCATTGGTAAAAGAAGACATGACCTAAGCGTGCGCCAATCAGTACGGCAAAAAACATATACATCAGCAACTGGTCCGCACCTTCCGTATCTTTCTTTTCCTTGTTGAAAATCCAGAACAGGATATTATACCCCAGAAAGAAAGCGGCACCATACAACAAGCTGTACCAGCGAATGCCGAAATTTTCCGATATCATAAAGATTTCCGGACGGATATTCCAATGTATGACAAAAGCCATTAAACTGTTCATGCGTATAAATTATGCGCCAAAGGTAGCAATTAATTTCATTTAGACCATACCGGCACCCGTATGGCCAAAAGTTAATTAACGTAAAAAGACACACTGAATAATTAAACCATGAGGAGTGAAGAAAATTAGTTGAATTAAATCTTTAATCAGATTACTGCTTAGGATTCTTTCACAACAGCTGCAGACTCCGGCTGCTATTTTAAAACATAACATTCAATTTACAAATTGCTCTATATTTTTGTTAAGACAAAATGTTAATACATTAAAATGCGTTACCCAAATTGAAAAAATCACAGGACAAATTCAATGTGCAAATTGCCACTGCTGAGCACGTTAGTTTCGCCCGGGAATTAAGCCTGTTATACGAAGATTCCGCCAAAAAACGAGGCACCGGTATCGCCAAACGGGATCCGGAATACATCATCGAAAAAATCCTTCAGAACAAAGCCATCATTGCCACCACACACAGCAACCAGCTCGGCGGATTTTGTTATATCGAAACCTGGGAAGGAAAAAACTATGTTGCCAACTCAGGGTTGATTGTCAGGGAAGAATACCGCCATCACGGACTCGCCAAAAAGATAAAGAAGTTTGTTTTTGATTATACCCGCAAAAAATATCCGCAGGCAAAAATATTCGGTATCACCACCAGTCTTGCCGTCATGAAACTGAACTCCGATTTAGGATACAAACCGGTAACATTTTCAGAACTCACGCAAGATGATGCTTTCTGGAGCGGCTGTAAAAGCTGTATCAATTTCGATGTATTAACCCGCACTGGTCGCAAAAATTGTTTATGCACCGGAATGCTGTTTGACCCTAAGGATGAGAAAAAAAAGACGTTTGTGAAAGCGAAGAAAGTGGAAAAGAAAATTCCTGCAAAACTAAAAACGCCGAAAGCGCAACGCATCCGGGTGGTAAAGACCGCCGGAAAAAGTAAAGCGAATAAAAAATAGCCAGCAACGTCATTGCGAGGCAGGCAGCAATCTGTTGCTGATGGGATTGCTTCACTCCGTTCGCAATGATGCCAGGCGATAATACCTAAAAAGAACAACTATGAGAAATAAAGTGGTTTTGGCATACAGCGGCGGTTTAGACACCTCGTATTGTGTTAAATACCTGACACAAGAAAAGAACCTGGATGTTTACGCCATCACGGTCAATACAGGCGGTTTTACGGACGAACAGCTGCAAGCCATTGAGACCAGGGCAAAAGAGCTCGGAGTAAAAGAGTTTGTGGTACGCAATGTCGTCAAAGACTATTATGAAAAATGCATACGTTACCTGATATTTGGGAATGTATTGAAAAACAACACCTATCCGCTTTCCGTCAGTGCCGAACGGGTGTTTCAGGCTATTGCAGTAGCGGAGTATGCCAAAGAGATGGGCGCCGCCTACATTGCACACGGCAGCACAGGTGCAGGCAACGATCAGGTTCGCTTTGACATGGTATTTAATATTGTAATGCCCGAAGCTGGCATTATCACTCCTATCCGGGATAACAAACTTTCCCGCAAAGAAGAGATTGCTTATCTGAAAAAGCATGGTGTGGAGATAGATGCAAAGAAAGCGGCCTATTCCATCAACCAGGGAATATGGGGAACGAGTGTCGGCGGAAAAGAAACACTGGCATCGCGGTATACCCTGCCGGAAGAAGCCTATCCGACCCAGGTATCCAAATCAGCGCCGGAAGCTGTTGAACTGGAGTTTGAACACGGGGAACCGGTCGGGATAAATGGAAAAAGATATGACCATCCCACGGAAGTCATTTACGAATTGAATCATCTCGCTGCTCCGTTTGGCATCGGCAGGGATATGCATGTCGGCGACACCATCATCGGCATCAAAGGCAGGGTGGGATTTGAGGCGGCTGCTCCTTTAATCATTATCAAATCACACCATCTATTGGAGAAACATACGCTGACCAAACAACAGCTGTTCTGGAAAGACCAGTTGAGTAACGTGTATGGCAGCAACCTGCATGAGGGCTTGTTTTACGAACCGCTGATGCGTGACCTGGAAGCATTCTTAGGTCATACTCAATCGCAGGTAAGCGGAAAGGTATTTATCCGGCTTCTGCCGTATCGTTTTGAGCTAACCGGTATCGAATCTCCTTTTGATCTGATGAGCAGTAAATTTGGCAGCTACGGCGAAATGAATAACAGCTGGACCGGCGATGATGTAAAAGGTTTTGCAAAGATATTTTCCAATCAGATGATGATCTGGAACAAGATTCATTCAGAGAAGTGACAGCGGATTATTTCTTGGAGAAATTACTTTTATCATACTTCGCACGTATACTGCTGAGTGTTTCCGGTGTCATGCCTAAGTAATTGGAAATCTCTTTCAGAGATATCCGGTTGGTCAGATCACCAAACTGATTCACAAATTCGTGATAGCGTTCTTCGGAAGAAAGAGATTTGAAAATAAATAGATTCTCTACATACTTGCTGTGAAATAACTCCAGATTGACACGGTACAAACGCTCCACTTCATGTGACTGGGCACACAACGCCTCTAAATCTGCACATCTTATGCGGAGCAGTGTAACATCTTCTATAGACTCGTAAATATGTGTTCCCGGTTTTTTTGTTAGGTGAGAAAAGTTTCCACCAAACAAACCACCTTCTTTTTCAAATCGCTCGATGACCGGCTTATCATTCTTATTAAAATACACCTTTATGATTCCTTTATAGATAAAATAAAAATACTCCGCAACCTCCCCTTCATTGATGATGACTGTGTTCTTCTTATACGAAACCAAATCAAATAGACTGACAAGCAATTCCAACTCCTTTTGCTCTATGCCTGCTGCAGCATTTAGGAATCTCCACAGAAACTCTTTGGCTTCTGCTTCGGTGTGTTTGTTGGGATATCTAATCATTGTTTACTCTGCAAAGTTAAACGATTCTGTTTTACCCCAACAGCAGATAAATTGCTTAATATCAAAAAGAATAATTTACTGAAAAATTAACAACAAATTAAGGATATAAAAAAAAGTGAATTATTTTTTCACCTGGCCATACAATCAGCCTTAATAATTAAAAAAATTAAAGTAATTAAGCAGCTTCCTGTATTTTAGGTAAAAAACAGAAAAAATCAGTACTATTAACAATACACAATGGAGGGTCCGTTAAAAACAGAAAAAATTAATGTTTTGACCTCAGCCTGCTGAGCGTTTCCTGTGTCAGACCTAAATAAGAGGCAACATACCTTAGCGGAACACGATTTAATAAATCCGGATGTTGTTTTAGAAACAGCTGATATCTTTCTTCCGCCGACAGAAACATGACATCAAACGAACGTTTCATAAAACTGGAGAAGTAGGATTCTACCATTTTTCTGCCCACATGCTCCAGCGCATGGTATTTTTTATAATATGCTTCTAAAACGGCATATCTTACTTTAAGCACATTGCAATCTTCCAGGGCTTCGTAATTACTGAAATTCTTTTGCCCGGACAACAATGTGTATGTTGCGGCAAACACCATATTTTCTTTTATAAACCATGTTGTTATTTCTTTATCTTCCTTTACATAATAGATTCGTACAATTCCATTGCAGATAAAATAAACCATATCAGAAAAATTACCGGCTTCCAGTATTATCTCCTTTTTGGTAAATTTATCCGGCGTAAATTCATCCACCAATTCATTTAACTCATCCAATGGGGTATTTGGACCCAGGAAAAGAAAATAATCCCTCAACTGATTTTTCGCTTCTTCAATATTCAATTTGGGTTTTTGCATTTAAGAAAACCTTTTACGTTATTTAAAAAACGGAGTGTTTCGGTATTCTTTTTAAAAAAAATAGGATTAAGGCCACAAGCAAAAAGGAATAGTATCGAACACTTATCAAAGGCAAAATGCTAAATTTCTTGATATAAATCAAACTTTTCCAGATAATCTGCCACTTTTTTTACAAAAAGCCCGCCAAGCATACCATCTACCACCCGGTGGTCATAGGTATGTGACAAGTACATCATATGCCGGATAGCGATAACATCCTGCCCATCCACCTCTATCACAACTGGTTTTTTGGTGATGCTTCCCACTGCCATAATGGCCACCTGAGGCTGGTTAATGATAGGTGTCCCGATTATATTTCCGAACGTACCGATGTTGGAAATTGTATAGGTTCCGTCCGAAACATCATCTGCCTGCAGCGAGTTGGTGCGTGCTTTCTGAATAATGGTGCTCATCGTTTTTGCAATACCCAGCAAACTTTTCTGATCTGCATTCCTGATTACCGGTACAATCAGATTACCGCTCGGCAATGCTGTAGCCACACCGATATTGATATCCTTCTTTTTTATGATCTTATCGCCGTCCACACTTACATTGATCATCGGGAAATCTTTAATCGCTTTTGCAATAGCTTCCACAAATACAGTCATAAAAGAAAGACTGAACCCTTCCCGCTTCTGAAAAGCATGCTTGTGTTTCTCTCTCCATTTCACGATATTGGTGACATCACATTCCACAAAGGAAGACACATGCGCGGACGTTTTGATCGAGTTGACCATGTGCTGGGCAATCAGCTTTCGCATCCTGTCCATTTCAATGATCTCCGTATTGGATGAGCCCGCAGCTATGGATTCGGTTTTCATATCCGCAGCCGTACTGACAACCACCTTCTGTTCCGAAGCTGCCTCTTTTATCTTTGGTTCAGCAACCAGCTGTCCCTTCCTTTTCTTATCGACATACTCTAATATATCTTCCTTTGTTACCCGACCATCCACCCCACTGCCTGAAATGGTTTCCAGCTCCGGCATGGAAATATTTTCCACCTGAGCAATATTTAAGACTAAAGGTGAATAATACCTGTTAGCAGATGATACCGGTGCCTGAACGGTTTGTCTGGCTGATGCAACCGTTTGTTCTACTTTCTTATCAACCGTTTCCTCTGATTTATCAGCCGCAGGTCTTTCCACCTTTTCATTTTGCTCTACAGGTTTTTCAATTGGCACCACCCCTTTTTTCTTTTCCGGGATAAATTGTGCCGGCATCTCTCCTTCCACTTCCAGAATAGCCAACGGCTCACCGACTCCTACAACAGCATCCACACCATACAACAGTTCTTTTATGACCCCACTGACAGGACTGGGCACTTCGGAATCCACCTTATCGGTAGCCACTTCCAGAATCACGTCCTGCTCGTTCACCGTATCGCCCACTTTCTTATGCCAGGCAAGGATAGTAGCTTCAATCACACTCTCGCCCATTTTAGGCATCAACAATTTATATTCTCCCATTGAATCTTTATTAAGAAGTACTAAATTTAAGATTTTAATTGATTCATTAAAAATTTTCGGAGCATTACCAGCGATAACACTCCTGCAAGCTGAATGTTCCGTTCTCTGTTATTGGTAAAAGACAACCGCCTTACAATCGTTTTTTCTTTACTTCCCACGCCAATGTAAACAGTCCCTACAGGCTTCTCCGCAGTGCCACCGGTAGGGCCTGCAACACCCGATACGGCAATAACCACATCCGTTTGCAGAACATTCAATGCACCTGTAATCATTTCCTGAACCGTCTGTTCACTCACCGCACCATATTGAATCAGCGTCTCCTCTTTTACACCCAATATTTCTTTTTTCACTTTATTGGAATAAGAAACAATACTACCCATAAAATAGCTAGAACTGCCTGAAACGGAGGTTATCAAATGGGCAATATAACCGCCCGTACAACTCTCTGCCGTCCCGAGAGTCCATTTCCTGTCCAACAGCATATCTCCAATTTTCTGCTCCAGCCTGTCTTCTTCAAAGCCATAAATAAATTCTTCAACGGCATTTACCACAACAGCTTCCGCCGTATCGATTATCTGCTGTGATACTTTGCCGTCATTACCCTTCACGGTCAGGCGCAACCTGACTTTCCCTACATTGGGCAGGTAAGCCAGTTTTACGCGTTCATCTTTGGTAGCTTCAAAATCACGCAGCCGCTCCGCCAATACGGTCTCTCCCACACCGGCCGACAGAATACTTCTGTGCAATATCACCGGAAGCGAAAAATGCTGCAGCAGATACGGCATCACCGCATCCGTTATCATCGCTTTCATCTCATAAGGCACACCCGGCATAGAAACGATTACCTTATCCCCTTTCCTGAACAACATTCCGGGTGCGGTTCCTAATGTATTCTGAATCACCCTGCAATTGTCCGGAACGTATGCCATCGCTTTGGCTTCCGCAGTAATCTCCCTGTTTCTTAGTTTATATATAGAAGCAATATTTTGAAAGGCGGCTTCATTGTATACGAGCTGTGCGTTGAAGTATTCAGTCAATACATCTTTGGTGATATCATCGGAAGTGGGTCCTAATCCACCAGTCAGGAGAACGACGGACGAAGTGGAAAGTGCCGTATTCAGGGATTGAACAATATCATTCTTATTGTCACTCAATGAAATATGATGGATGACATCCACACCTATTTCATTCATCCTTTGGGATATCCACTGTGCATTCGTATTCAGGGTCTGGCCAATTAACAACTCATCGCCGATACAAAGTATAGTAGCTTTCATTATTTGAGATTAATTTCCTAAATTGACAAAAATTTTGGGGTAAAGTTTTTGATTCAACAAATAAAAGCAATTATATGAAAAGATTTCTAAGTATTTTTTTGGTATCCGTTTTACTCTCAGGATGCACGGCGCAACAAATCCAAAACACCGTAGATGCCGTTTTAGGCTCCGCATCCGCTGATCCGACGGAACAGGAAGCCGGCAGTGGTATCAAAGAAGCGCTCGGCATAGGTATTACCAATGGCATGGGATTATTATCCCAAACTGACGGATTTTTAGGAAATAATTTAGTGAAGATCCCCTGGCCGGAACAAGCCAAACCGGTAATGGACGCCATGATAAAACTGGGCATGCAGAAACAGGTCGATAATGTGACTACCTCCCTGAACCGCGCGGCAGAAAAAGCCTCCGGTGTAGCCATTGAAGTTTTTATACAGTCCATCAAACAAATGAGCATTCAGGATGCCCTGCAGATTGTGCTCGGCGGCAACGGAACGGCAACAGCCTATTTAAAGAAAACAACCACCCCTGTTTTAACGGAAAAATTCAGACCCATCGTTGACCAATCGCTCGGGCAGGTGAATGCCACCAAGTACTGGGGCGATGCCACCTCCGTTTATAATAAGATACCGTTTGTAAAACCTGTGAATACGGACCTGACCGGATTTGTAACGGAGAAAGCACTGGAAGGTGTTTTTAAAATGGTGGAAAAGGAAGAAAATAAAATCAGAGAAAATCCGCTGGCAAGAACGACCGATCTATTGAAAAAAGTATTCAACTTTGCTGACAGGAAAAAATAAACATTATTCATCTTCATTCCAGAACAGAAAAATGTCACGCAAACCACAACAAGGCCCCTTACAGGGTATTCGCATCTTAGATTTAAGCCGATTATTGCCCGGACCGCTCGCCACACAAATGATGGCAGATTTAGGCGCCGAAGTCATCAAGATTGAAGACCCAAAGGCGCCTGATTACACACGCTTTTTCCCTCCTCAGAAAGGCTCGCTGTCGCTGCACTATTTAAGCATCAACCGAAGTAAGAAATCCATTACGCTCGATTTAAAATCAGAAACGGGCATAAACAAATTTTTCGAATTGGTAAAAACCGCCGACATCGTAATCGATTCCTTCCGCCCGGGAGTACTTCAAAAAATGGGCCTCGACTACGAATCCGCCAAAAAGCACAATGAAAAGATCATTTATGTGGCAGTAACAGGATACGGATACAATGGGCCTTATCAATACAAAGCCGGCCATGACCTGAATTATATCGGGTATGCCGGTATATTAGGATTAACGGGCGACAAAGACAGACCCGTTATCCCCGCCTGCCAGACGGCCGATGTGGCGGGCGGAAGTTATCCAACTATCGTGGCGTGCCTTTCCGCCCTGTGGGCAAGGGAGCGTACCGGCAAAGGACAGTTCGTGGACGTCGCGATGACGGATTGCGTGATGCCTTTGCTGTCGATGCAGTTTGGTGAAGCGCTGAATGCGAATGTGCAGTTGCGGCGCGGGGAGCCCATGCTGAGCGGCGGGATGGCTAACTACAATGTCTATAAATGCAAAGACGATAAATGGATAGCCTTGGGTTCGCTGGAACCTAAATTCTGGCAGGGCGTATGTGTGATGCTGGGTAAACCGGACTGGGTGCCGAGAATGATGCCGGTACCGGAAATGGTGGAAGCCTTGAAGAAAGACCTGCAGGAGATTTTCCTCACAAAATCACGCGATGAATGGGTGAAAGAAGCGGAAGGGCATGACATCTGCCTGTCTCCCATTTTAGATTTGGAAGAAGTGGAAAAGGACGAACACCTGAATGAGCGGGAAATGTTCTTTGAAACGGAACATGCAGATTACGGAAAAGTGAAAGGCGTCAATCAACCGTTCAAATTCTCCGAAACACCAGCAAAACCAAGCTGGGGCGCTCCCTTGATGGGAGAAGACAATGATATGTTAAACGAATAAACCATGCGCTGCTTTTTTCCAATCCTTTGTTCGGTAGTATTGCTTGGTGCATGCAAGAAAAAGAGCATGCAGGTTACTGATTTTACCGGTACACACTGGCGGCTGTATTTCAAGAACAATCCTACTTTTTCTTTTTTTGCAGAATCGAAGCTGTATTTTAAAGACGCGGCAAACGTTGACAACTACCGGAATTTCGATACGCTTTACGGACAATGGGTTGTGGATGACGAAAATACCTTAACTGTTCATTTCACCAATGGAGATCAATACATCGGCACCGTCATTTCATCGGACAGTTTATCCGGTACCCTAAAGGCTTCGGGTAATAATGGCGTCTGGACCGCCAAAAAGGAATAGGGATTTATCGTTCACCTAAAACACCGCTCTCAGTTGGGCCCTGCCGGTATTCACCAATCTTGCAGTACCTGTTTTCCTTCCTTCATACGTCAGGCTCAACTCCAGGTTCTGGGAAATATTGCGGGTGTAGCTTGCCGCCCAGATATAATTGTTTCCGGGTTGTAACCCTTCCAGTATGGTATAGGATTTTGTCGTACCATTCTCCCCGCTGAATTTCACCACTGCCAGCGTAAATTTGGTTTCCAGGGTATTTTTAGTGGCTTTGCTGTAGCGCAATTCCAGTTCCATTTTATTGGACAGCACCTTCTCTCCTCCCAGGCTAAGATCATTTTTCTTAAAAGTAAACCCATAACTGACGGAAGTTCGAACCATTGTTTTAAAGTTGTAGGTAAATTTAGGTTCGAGGTAATAGCCGTTGATTCTGTAATTATTGGGTGTAAAATAATCGGACACCAGCGAAAGCCTGGATTGAATGAATTTTAAATTCAGCGTAAATTTCTGGCTTAAGTTATAATACCCCTCCAGAATATTATCCATTCGCTTACGGGTGTCAAATCCGTTTACCAGCAGTACCTTGTCATTGAGCAGCTGATTGGTAAAAGAAAACGAAAAGACCGGATCGCCGGAATTGAAAATGATGGTATTCCGGATATTCGAATTGAGTGTGATGGTATTGGAATCATTGGTACTGAATACGAACGGATTAAACACCTTTGCGGTATTGCTTCGGTACGCCTTTCTGCGCAGCTGCATATAGGATTGAATCGTCAGTTTGGACATAAAATTTTTAAAGCCTTTCTCATTGTACCAGATAGCTTTTGGCTGGATGGTAATGTTTTGCGTGTAGGAAGTGGAGTTGGCTCGAACGTATTCGTTCAAATCCGTCTGCACCCTGACAAACTGGGCACTGTCATTGAACTGAGAAGGCACAAACTCATTCAGCTCCCGGATGCCGTTCAGGTTCTGGTCTATCCATCGGAAATAACCTTGTCCGGAAGGAACCTGCACATAGGTAAACTGGCGGACACGTTCCCTGCCGCCACCCAGCTCATAGATAAAATTCAGACGAAGCGCACCGCGTTTGATACGGGCACCGTATTCCACCCGGCCTAAAAATGTTTTTTCGGCCTGTGCCTGCACGGTGGTATCTTTGACTTTCAAATCCCTGAATGTAAAGGTCCAGTTAAAAGTCTGGTTTTTCAGTTTGTTGGCGCTTCCTCTGAAATCAAGCGTATGGGCAATGGTGGAATCTTTGAATACACCGTTTTTCACCATCAGGTCATTTCGGTATTTATATTCCAGCATAAAACTCCATTTGGCGGAATCCGGCAGAAAAAATTGAGCTGAAATATTATTATTGCGGAATGAATTGAGCTGCAACTCATGGGTGGTTCTGCTTCTGAATACATTATTCTCCTGGAAAAAACCCAGCCCAAATCCCAGCCCCCGTGCTTTGGCAATTGAATAAGAAACATAAATGGACGGCCGGAAAAAGGTGGATTTATATAATGAATCCTTTGTCGTCAATACCCGGGCATCCGCACTGATTTTTATGTTTTTGTAATCGGCAGCAAAACTGAACCAGTTTTCAAACCCCTGATATTTTTGTTGCCGGATAAAGGACGAAAATTTATAGCCCGCCTGAATATGGTGTTTGATATCCGTCACCGCAGCCTGGTAGCGGGTAATATGTTCCGCATAGTTGGACTGACTGGTGATATTCCAGTCTCTCAAGAACTCTACATTCCGGTATGTCTCTATCTGCTGAAAATTCCGATCCTTGAATTCATAATTGACTGAATTGGCAAAGACGATATTTCTTTTAAACGTATCCATCCTGTTCAGCTGGAAACTGGCGGAATACCCTATATTTTCCTTATTCCCGATGGAAGAAAACAAATTGCGGTCGAAATAAGACAACCCCATCTCTGCCCGTATGTTCGTCTTATTGTTGATGGCATAAGCGGCGCCGAATGTAAACAGCAGCTGATTCTTAGGCGTTACAATCAGAATGAGCGGTTCATAAGAGCCTTGCGGAACACCATTCACCGGGGCCACCCACTGGTATACACGGACATTATTGGAATTCTTATTGGGAATATAATTTCCTTTATTGGGTCCTAAATAAGAGAAGGACAATACATATCTCGCATTTGCAGGATTTGCCTCATAAACGAAAACGGAATCATATACCACCGCACTGACCGTTGTATCCACTATTCTGTATTGTACTCTGTTCGGATCATATTCAGCCTCCCGCACTCCGGAAACAAATGCATTGGAAATATCATTACCGATTCCGGCCAGGTAATCTTTAATGGTATCGGAAAGCGTATTGGTGATGGGTTTATTTTTGGCATCCTGTTCCGAATATACCTGCGTAAAGATGTTCAGCTTCTTCCATTGGAAATTGATGCCGCCATGAACTGTCGTTCGGAAATAATTCCTGTCAGCATATTCAAACTCCACTACAATTCTAGAATCCTTGGTCACCAGAAACCTTGGCATAAACACCAGTTCACCGCTGTTATAATCCATCACGTAATCGAGCAGTTCGCCTCTCTGCAAACGTATGCCGTCCACAAACACCTTTTCGCTGCCCGCCAGGATAATCAGGAAAGTCTCATTATTGTTTCCAACCAACCTGTATGGCCCCTGATTGCCCTCGCTGCCCTGAAATACATTACGGGCAAATTTTCCGCGGCTCACCGCAAAAGAAGTGGACGTCTGCAACCGCATCCCTTTCTTGAACCGCAAATCATTGACATAGCTGATGCCCTGCAGCTGCTTTGAAAACTTCATGAAATAGCTGTCATAACTTTTCAGGTTGTAATCTCCTGCGATGATGGTATGCGGGTCTTTTTTCAACTGCACGAAGATCTTATCAAAATCCTGCAGCTGCTGCGTGCTTCCATCCGGCTGCAACGGAATATTATTATCGGTCAACGCCGCCGTGATTTCAATTCCGTTGCCGATTTTTCCGCTCAGCCTTAAATCCAGATTGGAGTTCAGCGTCAGATCCTGGTTGGAACCGAACTGAATTCCTCTGGAAAAATTACCGCTGTAATTCAAACCGCCGAAATCAAGAAAGGTAGCGGTTTGCGCTGTTTTGGGCTGATAAAAGAAGCGGTCGTAATACAATAGGGAATCTCCCTTTCGTATCAATAACGGACTTTTATGCTGCATGGCTTTAGCCAGATAAACGGGAAATGAACGGTAAGTGACCAATACGGAATCTGGTCTGTTGCCATTTTTAAAGATGAGTTTCGCTCCGGAAAAATCCAGTTCATAGGCTTCTTTAGGCACAACGGAATTGTCTTTTAAATTTCTGACGATCAGACTGGACGGAAAAATGCTCATGGTGTCAACGGTCACCGTATCGCCCGAAACAGTCAACACTTTAGTATGGATATTGGAATAAACCGAATAATCAGGCGGCAACGTCTGGGCCGTCAAGAAAAGTAAGCTGAAAAAGAAGCTGGAGAACAGTATTATCTTCCTGATTTGCATTTATTCTATAAGGTAAAAATAAAGACATTATTGTATAGAACGGCTGAATACGTATCTTTTTACCGATTTTATTTGCATCTCTGTAGACAGCATCGTTTATTTGTACAAAATTCAGATACAATGAATCCAGTTAGCGCCGTCTTAAAACAACTGATTGCAGACAGAAGAACCGTAAAACCGGAAGCATTCAACAGCAAACCGGTACCGAAAGAAATTATACTTGAAATGCTGGAGGCCGCTAACTGGGCTCCCACGCATGGCATGACGGAACCCTGGCGCTTTGTTATTTTCTCCGGGGAAAAAGGCGTCGAACAATTCGGTCAATTACATGCAGGCATTTATCAGCAGGAAACACCTTCCGAGCAATATCTGCAAAAAAAATACGACACCCTGTTACACAAGCCGGACAATGCCTCAAATGTGATAGTAATCATCATGAAACGCGGGGACAATAAAAATATTCCCGAAAACGAAGAAATGGCCGCCACGGCCTGCGCTGTCCAGAACATGCTACTGACGGCCGCCGCACATCAGGTGGCAGCGTATTGGGGAACGGGTGGCATGTGCTATCATCCCGCAATGAAAACAACACTTGGTTTTGATGAACAGGATAAAATTATTGGATTCTTATATCTTGGATACTCAAATCAGGAACATCCAAAAGGCTGCAGAAACACGCCGATAGAGAAAAAAATTACCTGGCGGTAATCTGAGCGCATATCATCCTGTCTTTTCCGGAGAAATCTTTTCTCAGCACAACCGGATAAAAACCTCTTTTCATCAATAAATCCAGCACCTGCTCCGCATTAAACTCGTTTAATTCCAGGTATAATTTTCCGTCTTTTTTCAGGTGCTCCAGCGCGAAATCTGCAATCTTATCGTAAAACACCAACGGATTGACATCGTAGACGAATAATGCCAGATGAGGCTCAAAGCGAATGGCGGAAGCGGACATCTCCTCCCGTTGCTCCTGAGGAATATAGGGCGGATTACTTACAATGATATCAAGCATCAAAGGTTCCGTATCAGGTGTCTCCATGTATAATTTTCTGTCTACGGACAGATGTGTCGTTTCCAGAATATCCACCGGAAAGAATTCAATTTCCGCTTCATATTTCAGGGCATTCACCTTTGCCACTTCCAGCGCATTTTCTGAAATATCAATGGCAAAAACCACCCAATCCGGCTTGTGCTTTTTCAACGCAACGGGAATACACCCGCTCCCGGTACCGATGTCTAAAACGGTCAGCACAGGGCTGTTGTTTTCTTTAATGATCCAGTCCACCAGTTCTTCCGTTTCAGGCCGCGGAATCAGCACATTTTCATCCACATATAATTCAAACCCGTAAAACGGCGCTTTATTGAAAATATACTGAATGGGATAATGATTGGATATCTTCTCATAAATAAAATTCAGTTCCTCCATTTCATCATCATTCAGGTCATAATCCTTCACATCAAAAAATCGCTTTCTATAGTAATCTTCCAAAGTATATTTAAACAGATTATCCGCTTCCCTTTCGTCGAAAGATTCCTGCAACATGGGCAGTATGATATTTTTATACTGTTGTACGTTCAATTTTGTATTTTTGAAGTCTTATTATTCCTGACAGCTGTCGGATTAATTTCATCAACTAAAGATGCTGAAATATATTCAGGAAGACAACAGTATGACTGATTTTTCAACATATCATGAAAAATATATGCACAGGTGCTTTCAACTGGCGAAGGCCGGCGAAAGCTACGTGGCACCCAATCCCATGGTGGGTGCCGTTCTGGTGTATGAAGACCGTATCATAGGGGAAGGTTACCATCAGGAATACGGCAAGGCGCATGCCGAAGTAAACTGCCTCCATTCCGTAAAGGAAGCCGACCATCACCTTATTGGCAAATCCACCCTGTATGTCAGTCTGGAACCCTGCTCCCATTTTGGAAAAACACCACCGTGTACAGATCTAATCATCCGGCATAAAATTCCGAAAGTGGTGATTGCCGTTCAGGATATCTTCTCGGAAGTGAACGGAAAAGGCATTCAGCGATTGAAGGAAAATAACATTGAAGTGGTTACCGGTATATTGGAAAAAGAAGGAAAAGAGCTTATCCGCCAGTTCCTGTATTTTCATTCTCATAAAATGCCGTTTGTTACGCTTAAATTTGCACAAAGCAAGGACGGATACATAGGCATAAAAGGGAAGGAAATTGCCATTTCAGGTATCCTCTCCAAACGATATACCCATCAGCTCCGCGCGGCACATCAGGCTGTATTGGTTGGTAAAAACACTGTACTGACAGACAACCCCCAATTGACTCTCCGGCACTGGACGGGAAAAAATCCGGTTAGAATCGTCTTAGCCCATCAAGATGACATCCCTGCGGATTATAATGTTTGGAACAAGGAAGCTGAAACGCTTTTTTTAAGCGGGAGTATAAAAGACGTCCTGCATTCACTGGCTGAAAAAAACATCGTTTCCGTGCTGGTGGAAGGAGGTGCCGATGTGCTGCGGCAATTCATGGAAAGTAACAGTTGGAATGAAGCGCATATCATTACTTCTAATGAATCAATCCCGAGAACGGCAGACGATATCCCTATCGCTTCACCCTGTATCCAAGGCATTGCAGAAAAGACACTTTACGCAGAAACCGATACCGTTCAAATCCTAAAAAATCCAGATGCTCCATTTGCTGCTTAGTATTTTATTTTCCACTTCTCTGGTCGTCATTCTGCGTTCCTTTTCCAGATGGAATATAAAGACCGAATACGGCATTGTCTTCAATTATATCTTTTGCTGCATTACCGGATGTATCGCGATGGACAATAAGTCGATGATACTGCAAATACCGGAATGGAATGGCTGGTGGATTTGCCTCCTGCTTGGGCTGGGTTTTATCCTTATTTTCTTATTAATCGGAAAATCCACGCAATTGCTGGGTATTGCAACTACCAGCATCTCTTTTAAATTATCCTTTATTATTCCGGTTATTGTTGCCATCACATTTTACGGCGACCAACTCACAAACAATAAGATTATCGGTATCATCGCAGCCATCGCGGCTGTTTTTTTTATTACCTATCAGCCTGCAGACAAAGCGGAAGAGGCTATTTCAGAAGAAGGACGAAGCATGTGGTTTCTGCCGTTGATTATTTTTGTGGGCAGCGGCATTACAGACAGCACCTTTAATTTTATTCAACGCAATTACACCCCGGCAGGATATGACCACATCGTAACGATATTGATATTCTCAGGTGCGTTTATTTCCGGAATAGCCATTTACGGCCGGCATAAAGAACTGTATCAATGGAAAAATGTCGCAGGTGGTATTGTATTGGGTGTTCCTAACTACTTTTCATTGTATTTCCTGATGCAGGCGTTGAAACATGCCGGTTACAATCCTTCCACCCTGTTTCCCATCAACAACCTGGGAATTGTAGGTTTATCAGCACTTACAGGGCTGCTGGTATTTAAAGAATCCTTCTCACTCCGAAAAATCATCGGATTTGTTTTAGCGGTTTTCAGTATTGTCATCATCGGGTTTATGAATCAATAAATGGATGCCTACAAAACAATAAAAGAGCCTGTAGAAAATTTTCTTTACAAAGAGAAAGCGAGCAAATTTATCGGTTTTGCCTATCCTGTCGACAGTGAAGCAGCCATCAAAGAAAGATTGGCTGCCGTCAGGAGCCTCCACACCAAAGCCACCCATCATTGCTATGCCTACCGTTTAGGCCTGGACAAAAACAATTACCGCACGCATGACGACGGTGAGCCGAATGGCACCGCGGGTAAACCCATCATCGGGCAGATGGATTCACTGGGCATCACCAACTGCCTGATCATTGTTGTCCGTTATTTCGGAGGTACCAAACTGGGTGTTTCCGGCCTGATAGATGCCTACAAAGAAACCGCAAAAGAAACACTTGCCGCTGCTACTTTCATTGAACGCAAAATCCTGGATTATTATACCATCACCTGTGATTATACATTCATCAACAGGGCGTTTCAGATCATTCATAAACTACATGGAGTGATTATCCGACAGGAGATAGATAACACCGTATTATTCCTGATTGGAATTGAGCAGGATAAATCCAGGGTTTTGGAAAAAGAGTTATCGGAACAGCAGTTCCCTTTTCAGTTTGTGGAACGAAAATAAGTTAGCCTGCATTATAGGCATTCAGGAAATCAATCAGCTGCTGCGTGGCTTTTCCTCTGTGGCTGATACGCGATTTTTCATCCAGCATCACTTCCGCCAGCGTTCTGCCATCATCCAGCACAAAAACGGGATCGTAGCCAAATCCGTACAACCCTCTTTTTTCCAACCCGATTTCCCCCTTCAAAATACCGGTAAACTGATAGTGTTTCCCGTCAAGTATCAGGGTAACGACCGTCTTGAACTGCGCCGTTCTGTTTTCAACGCCGTCCATTTCTTTCAGCAACTTGTCCATGTTCTTTCCGGCATCTCTTTCTTCACCGGCATAGCGGGCGCTGTACACACCGGGCTCACCGTTCAGCGCCTCCACCTCCAGTCCGGTATCTTCCGCAAAACAATTTACCTGATAATGGCGATAGACATATTCCGCTTTTTCCGCCGAGTTTTCCCCTATCGTTTCATGGGTTTCCGGCAGCTCTTCCAGGCAGCCTATCTCTTCCAGCTTTTTCAGCTGGTATTTCCCTTTCAGTAAAGCTTCAATTTCCCTGATTTTATTGGAATTATTGGTGGCAAAGACTAAGGCACTCATCCGGCAAGATTAAAGGAGATTTGCAATTGTTTCCATAATTTACTTTTCAGCGCACTGTTCTTCTCCAGCAGCTCCGGCGCATCGGATTTCAGCACATCCAGGGAGGCGATTTGTACCAAACTATAGACAGGAATTACCGCATTCAGCCCCACTTCATTTTCCTGCACACCGAATAAAAAACATTTGGTTATCTCCAGCTGCTTTTTTAAAGCCGTAATTCTGGTTGGGTGTTCCATAATATCTATGAACAGGAAATTATCCATTTTCAACTTCAATCCGTTTTCAATCAGTTTTTGCATCAGGTTCTCCTGGACTTCAGCCTCCGCCGGGTCCTTGCTTTTTTTATAAAAAATGACATACCCCGAAAATGCTTCGGGGATTAGAGGAATGGCGGATGAATTCAATACAAAAAAACGGCTCATGGTATTTTTTTCGTTTTCAGACGATTTCCAAACCTACACATTTTTTACCAGTTGAAAAAAGGCTGAACATATATCATCATTAATTAACCTCATTTTACCCTAAATAATCCTGCTTTTTGATTATTTTGCAGGTAAATATTTCAGTTATGACAGCGCATCTGATGGAAACGGAAACCCTGCCTATCGAGGTGGAGAAAATAGCACAAAGCAAATTGCCTTCCATTGACTTTAACCATATTCCGTTTGGAAAAACATTTTCCGACCACATGCTGGTGGCTGAATATTATGACGGCAAATGGCAGCATGCTAAAATCATGCCCTATCAGGATTTTTCGTTAAGTCCCGCCAGCAATGTCTTTCACTACGGGCAAGCCATCTTCGAAGGGATGAAAGCCTACTACAAGCAGGACGACAGCGGCATTGTGTTATTCCGACCTGAAAAAAACTGGGAACGGCTCAACAAATCCGCCGTCAGAATGTCAATGCCGGAAGTGCCGAAAGAACTATTCATGGAAGGCATCCAAAAGCTGATTGAACTGGACAGGGATTTTATTCCGAAAGCAGCCGGCAGCTCCTTATATATCCGGCCTTTCATGATCGGTACAGAACCCTTTATCGGAGTGAGGACATCTGACCGGTATCTGTTTTCCATCATCATAGGGCCAACCGGCCCTTATTACGGCGAACCCATCTCCGTGTTGGTTTACGACACTTTCATACGCGCCACCAAAGGGGGTTACGGCAATGCCAAAGCTGCCGGAAATTATGCCGGCACCTTATATCCGGTGGAATTAGCCCGCAAAATGGGCTACAAGGATGTATTATGGCTGGATGGCGAACACAAGAAATACGCCAACGAAGTGGGTACGATGAATATCTTTTTCGTCGTGGATGGGAAGCTGATAACGCCTGAAACGGATGGCTCCATTCTGGAAGGCATCACGAGAGACAGCATTATCACCATTGCCAGAGATTTGGGATACACCGTCGAAGAGCGTCCGATTCCGTTTGATGAAATCGTGGAAGCGCACGGAAACGGAACGCTGACAGAGATGTTTGGAACAGGAACGGCTGCGGTGGTAAATCCGGTGAACCGTTTCGGCTACAAAGGCAAAGACTATGTCCTGGATGAGAAATCGTTTGTGATGGCCAACCGCCTCAAAGAGGAACTGGTAGGCATACAGAAATGCACCACTGAAGACAAATTCGGCTGGGTGGTAGACGTTTTGTAGAACCTGACATTCTATCTTATCCGCAATTTTTTCTGCAAAAATTGTCTCAAAATGGTAACTTGTGATATCAACAACCATACATTGAAACACATTCCAACAATCTCGTTTGTCTTCATGCTGTTATTCATCTTCGATAACCGTACAAAAGCTGAAGAATTACCATGTGCCAATGAACGTTTTCAGCAGTTGTTATTTAAAGACCCGACATACAAGGCTTATTTCGAAGCCGTAAATCAGGCAATGCAAGCAAATACATCCGGTCAAAAGATAAACGGTGCCATCCTGGAAATTCCGGTGGTCGTGCATGTGTTGCATTTGGGTGAGCCTGTCGGAACGGGAACGAACATTTCCGATGAGCAGATTATCGATGCCGTTCGCGGGGCCAATGAACGCTGGAGACGACGAAACACGACCGAAGGAGTAGATATGGAAATTCAGTTTTGCCTGGCACAAACCGACCCGAACGGAAACCCGACCAATGGCATCGTTCGCAAAGATGCCAGCGGCATTGAACAATACAAAGATTACGGCATCGGTTATATCGGCGCACTGGGACAGCCCGGCTCCGACGAAGCCTATACCAAAAACTTCAGCAACTGGCCGCACACCTATGTTTACAACATCTGGGTGGTCAATAAGATTGCCGGCGGGTGGGGCGGTTATGCCTTCTTTCCCTTTTCCTTCAATTACCCGACTGACGGAGTTGTCATCGTAGCGAATTCCATCAAGTACAGCAGTTCCACGCTTGCCCACGAACTCGGGCATGGCATGGGATTATTCCATACCTTCCAGGGTGATGACAACGGCTGCCCCATAGACGGGATATGTGCCATCTTTGGCGACTGGGTTTGCGACACGCCCCCACACCGGCAGCCGGACTGTGGTTCCAGCAGCTGCAACAACGGCACAAATGCCAACAACTCCTACAGAAACATCATGAGCTATTGCAACAACAGGTCATTGTTTACACAAGGTCAAAAATCGAGGTCAAGGGATATAATCACCACCACCACCCGGAACGCCTTATTAAGTTCTGCTGCCTGTACGCCTCCCCCGTGTTTGTCCACCTTTTCCGGTATAGACAATCTCACCTGTAACGAAGCGGAATCGGGTGTGAGAAAAGACACCCTGCTGAATGCCGGAGGATGTGACAGCATCATTACCACCACCACTACGCTACTTCCCTCACCCATTGCAGATTTCTCCTATTCCGTTTCGGGAAATGAAGTAACGTTCACCGACTTGTCCGAACACTACAATACCCTGCTTTGGAATTTCGGGGATGATTCCACTTCGACAGCCATTTCCCCTACACATAACTATTCATTGCCGGGAAACTATACCATCTCTTTATCTGCAAGCAATAACTGCGCCACCGATACAACCTACAAAGAGATAGAAATAGCCTTTACAACAAATACCTTAAATTCCAATTATACCCATCCATCCGTATATCCCAACCCGAACAATGGGATTTTTAATGTACGCACTTCGGTTGCAGCAGATGAAAAAATGTATTTACAATTGTTCAACCAGCTCGGACAGCTTATCTTTCAGCAGCAATTATTCCAGGGAAAAGAACATACGATCAGACCCGATGCAGTTCTACCAAAGGGTGTTTATTTTCTGACACTAACAAGAAATTACCTCCAGGCTTAAAAAAGAACCTGATCAGCAGTTTACTGAACAAATAAAAAATCCCGAACCAAGGTTCGGGATTTCATTTATCGGAAGATGGAAATAATTACATCAACCAGCCTATCAGTTTTTTAATCAGATTCGTTCCGCTTTCGGTATACGGCGGGAACCGCTGCTTCAAATCACTCATCGTAGATTTTTTGAGAATGCCTTTCAGGTGGCTGAACGTATCAAAGCTTAACTGGCCGTGGTATGCACCGATACCGCTTTCGCCCACACCGCCGAACGGCAATTCAAACTGCCCCACGTGCATCAGGCACTCATTGATGGAAGCGTTGCCGGAAGAGGTTTCCGCCAGGATGCGCTCCTGATAGACCTTATCATCGGAGAAGATATACAATGCCAGCGGCTTATTTCGGGAATTGACAAATTGAATCGCTTCATCCAATGAGCTGTATTCGATGATAGGCAGGATCGGCCCGAAGATTTCACCCTGCATGATCGGATCATCCGGAGAGACACCGTCAATCAGCGTCGGTGCGATATACAAATCGTTGATATCCGTTTGGCCGCCCATCAGGATATTGCCTTTCTTCAGCAACTCAGACAAACGCAGGAAATGCTTTTCATTGATGATACGTCCCAGATCCGGGCTTTTCTGCGGGTTTTCACCAAAAAACTCTTTGGTGGTTTTGGCAAACAGCTCCACAAATTTTTGTTTCACTTTCTTATCCACCAATGCATAATCCGGTGCCACGCAGGTTTGACCGGCATTCGTGAATTTACCCCATACCATCCGCTTGATACCCCAGTTCGTGTTGAATGTTTCATCCACGAAGAGCGGGCTTTTGCCGCCGAGTTCCAGTGTCACCGGCGTCAGGTGTTTGGCGGCAGCCTGGTAAATCTGACGGCCAACATCCGGGCTTCCGGTAAAGAAGATATAATCGAACTTCTGTTCCAGCAGGGCATTGCTCTGCTCGATATTGGATAAAACCACTTTCAGATAAGCTTCGTCAAAATTTTCATTGATGATCTTCTCCAGAATCCTGGCGGTGTTATCCGACATTCTGGAAGGACGAAGGATACAGGTATTTCCAGCCGACATGGAACCGATAACCGGCGCCAGTGCCAGCTGAAAAGGATAATTCCATGGCGCGATGATATAGGTAACGCCATAAGGTTCGGCCTGTATCCAGGATGAACCTAACTGGTGAAACAGCGGTGTTTTCACTTTCCTGGGTTTGGAAAGCGTGCGGATATTTTTTAAGGTATGGTCGATATCTGCCAGCAGGAAACCGATTTCCGTGCCGTAGGCCTCCATCGGCGATTTATTCAAATCTTTCTTCAAGGCATCCATGATAGCCTGCTCATTATCAGCTATTAGCTGCCGGAGCTTTTTCAGATTCTGAATCCTGAATTCAACATCTTTGGTTTTTCCGGTATTGAAAAACCGGCGTTGTTTGTCTACCAAAGCGGCTGCATCAAAAGCTGCATAGGTTTGGTTTTGAATATTTATTGTCATAGTAGAAATTTTATATGGATAATAATGCTGTGCATGGTAAAATTACAAAATTATTTGTAGCTGATGCCTATCTTTTGGTAAATAAAATGCAGCAGCCACGCCGGGCCAATCAGCAGAAACTGAACATCCTCGAAGAAGGATGGTTTTTGCCCCTCCAGCTTATGTCCGATAAACTGTCCTATCCAGGCCACTACAAAGACAATCCCGAGAATGATTGCATAGTTTTGCCTGCCGAAATAAATAAACAGCGCGGAACTGAATGCCAGGCACAATGCGCCGGCCAGGAGGAATCCAATGAATAAAGGAATGGATAAGCTGAGATAAAAGACAAGTGACAACAGGTAGACGACAATGCCGAAATTGATCTTACCCATGAAAGCCGGAACCGGAATGCACCAGAACAAACCGAGCACGGTAAAGAAAATGACCGGGACACAAATCCAGTGAATCAGTTTATTGGTGGGATGCTGATGATCCCTGCCGTATAAACTCAGCCATTCGTCAATTGTCTTCATACCTTTAATGCTACATCTAATTTACGCATTTTTTCATCATACCATCTTTATTTAATGTGAACGCAAATGAAAAAATTAACACAAATGAAAAATAAGACACCTGAATATTGCTTTATAGCAAAGTTATCGTAACTTTGGATACATTCATTCACTTAAAAAACAAAACAAAAATGAAATTCAAATTACTTATTTTTTCGTTCATTGCGATAGTTATCGCATCTTTTTCTGTAGGTTGCGGAAAATCAGATTCTGGAGCTAATTGTTATGAAGTCATTGCCACAGATACTGGGGCACATTCTATTTTTCTAGGCAATGGGGACCTTTCCTCTGCAGGTTTAGAACCTATTAGAGACTGTCTTGTTGTTAGCAAAATTAACACAGATTCAATCAGAATTTATTCAAAAGTACTAGACACTACTATTACAGGAAAACTTGATCCATTAGATTGCAACAAAATCATTTTAGATTCACTAATTATAGATGGTTAGCATTTGATGACACGAATACTACATTACTGCTGATTACATTGATACATTAAAAATATCCAAAGCTAGAGCAGGGGACATGGTGCAATAACTGAAACAGGAAAACATATATTACTATTGCTATAGGTAATACAAATATTACTACTCCAATTGTTTAACAAACCTTTAGTAACTATTGGAGGCCGTGATTTTAGGTCTAAGAGGCAATTTTAAGAGACTGCCTTAAGAATAAAACTACTATTATTAAATATAAAATAAACTCCAACATTCGTTGGAGTTTATTTTAGAATACTAAAAAATTAACATATCTTTTATCTTACATTAATTTAACATAAATTAGCACCCAAAATAAAAAAAATGAAGAAACTATCGCTCGTACTCTCTTTTTTTTCCTGCATTTCCCTTTATGCCCAAAATGCCGTGCTGAAAGGAACCTTAAAAGATTCCAAAAGCAACGAGACGCTGATTGGTGTCAATATTGCCGTGGAAAACAATACCGCCGGAACTACATCTGATGTGGACGGCAGATATGAACTGTCGCTGGCTCCGGGCAAATACAACATTATCTTCAGCTATGTGGGCTATGACAATATTACAAAATCCGTAACCTTAAAAGCCGGACAGACGGATAATTTAGATGTGCTGATGGGTGAACTGCAAAGTATGCTGGATGAAGTGGTGGTGACCAGCAGTAAATTTGAACGTAAAATCGGAGAAGAAAGTGTCTCCATCGATATTATTAAGCCGGCAGCTTTAGAAAAACAAAACCTGAACGATGTAAAAGATGTACTAATGCGCAGTTCAGGCGTAACGGTCGTGGACGGACAGGCCAATATACGGGGTGGCTCCGGTTATTCTTATGGCGCAGGTACCGCGTAATGCTATTGCTAGACGACCTTCCGATCTTGCAGGCCGATGCCGGATTTCCCAGCTGGGATGGATTACCGGTGGAAAACATCGGGCAGATTGAAGTGATTAAAGGGGCTGCATCCGCCTTATACGGTTCATCCGCCATGAACGGAATCATTAACGTTCGAACGGCTTATCCTACCTCCAAACCTTACGCCAAATTATCAGTTTTCGGCTCAGTAATCAGATAATCCTAACCCAAATGATTACAATTATGATCCAGCAACAGAAACAGTGACCAAAATACAAGTAGATAAACAATGGTGGAAATTAGATAGCATTACATTAAAAGGAGGATTATTGGGGAAAGACACGACAGTAAAGAATGATTTTACCAAACGTCCATATGATGCAGGAGCTTCATTCGCATATCGCGAAAAAATAGGAAAATTAGATGTAGTTGCGGGAGGTATGTTTTACAAAAACAAGGTGCATAAATGGGGCGATAATGAACAAGAGGAAGGGTAAATGTCAACTTTCGTTATAGAATCAATGATAAAATGAGTGTTGGTGTCAATACCAATATGCAGGCAGCCAAAAGTCAGACCTTCTTTTATGGGGCGGTAATGGCATAAACAAATATATCCCAAGTGCTGTTACAGGTATTCCTACCGAATCCAGAAGCTTTAGAACAAGTGTAGATCCATTTTTCAGATATGCAGATGAAAAGGGAAACAGTCACAAAATCTTAGGCAGATATGTACGAACAGCCATTGACAATAGTAATAATCAGGACAACTCCAACGATTTCTATTATGGTGAATATCAGTACCAACGCAAAATGGATAAATGGAATTTTGTGGTGACTACAGGTGCTGTAGCTAATTATGTCCGCTCTGTATCACAATTATTTGGTGACACTATACATAGAGGCATTAACCTTGCGGGCTATTTCCAATTGGATAAAAAATTCTTTAAACGATTAAACATCTCTTACGGATTCCGGTTTGAGGCAAATAAACTTGATAATCAAAAATGGGAAGCCAAACCAGTATCAAGAGTTGGGGGTAAACGTTCAGGCAGCAAAATATACCTTTATACGGGCTTCTTTCGGTCAAGGCTATAGATTTCCGACCATTGCAGAAAAGTTCATAAATACATCATTAGGAGGTAGATTTGGTATTTATCCTAACAGAGATCTAACATCTGAAACAGGCTTTAGTGCAGAATTAGGGGTTAAACAAGGCATAAAATTAGGAAAATATCTTAGGGCGTATGCTGATGTTGCCGGTTTTTACACCGAATACAAAAATATGATGGAATTCAATTTAGTTACAGATCCAGGACTTGGGTTTCAGGCAAATAATGTAAAAAGCGGAACAATGATTGCTGGTGTTGAAGTATCAATTGGTGGAGAAGGAAAATTATTTGGCAAATTCCCTACTACTTTAAACTTAGGTTATACTTATATTGAACCAAGATATTTAAAATACAATGAATCTAACCCTGAATACAAAGATATTGCAAAATATAATGTTCTTAAATACAGAATCCGGCATCAATTTATCGGGGTCTGGGATGTCGATTTCAAAGGATTTACATTTGGATTAACAGCTCAATATTTTAGCTTTATGGAAAATGTGGATGCTATCTTTCCATTTATATTACCTAGCTATAATGCTTACGCAGCTTCACATTTGAAAAATGGTTCTTCATTAAATGATATAAAACCAAAATTTAATGGCGACTTTATACTTGACACAAGAATTGGTTATCATTTTACTAAAGACAATAGAGATTTAAGTTTTTCTTTTTAGTAAAAAACATTACAAATAGAGAATATACACTCCGGCCAACTCTTGCTGGAACCACCTCGATCTTTCGGTTTCCGTATGGATATGACGTTCAACTAAAAAATTATTGAATATAATCATTAAAAAATCCTCTCCTTTCGGGAGGATTTTTTAATTTTAGGATATGACTCCGCCAACTTACTCCTATTACAATCCACTTTTTAAAAATTTACAGCTCCCGCTGGCCTATTGCGACCTCGATTTACTGGATAAAAACATACAGGCAATCGCGCAACGGGCTGCCGGTAAAAATAAAACGATTCGGGTTGCGTCCAAGTCCGTGCGTTGCACCTCTATATTAAAAAGAATACTGGATTCCAGCCCGATCTATCAGGGTATCATGTGCTATTCCGGAAGGGAAGCTCTTTTTTTATCCGGTCAGGGTTTTGATAATCTGCTGCTGGGATATCCCATTGTCAACAAAACAGAAATTCGGGACATCTGTCAGGCTACTAAAAATGGAAAAAAAATCATACTGATGGTGGATTGCGAAGAGCATTTAAAACAGATTGACGCAATAGCGGAGCAGTCAGGCGTGGTTCAGCCTTTGTGCATCGATATGGATATGTCCACCGATTTCCCCGGACTGCATTTCGGGGTACTGCGCTCTCCTATCACTACCGTTCAGAAAGGAAAAGAACTGGCGGATTGTTTTGATAAATACTCCAACATAACACTTACCGCTGCGATGGGCTATGAAGCGCAGGTGGCAGGCCTGGGGGAAAAAAATCCGGCAAACGGCATAAAAAATTATGTGATTCCATTTTTAAAGAAAAAGTCCATTGAAGATTATTCCAAAAGACGGGAAGAAATCGTGGCTTATATAAAGACAAAAAATCCGGCTTTGGAAATCGTCAATGCCGGCGGTACCGGCAGTATTGAAAGCAGCAAGGCGGAAGAATGGGTGACGGAAATCACGGTAGGTTCCGGATTCTTCTCCCCTGCCTTATTCGACTACTACAAGGATTTCAAACATTTACCGGCCGCCGGCTTTGCCCTTCAGATTGTGCGCAAACCTAAACCCGGATTTTATACCTGTTTGGGCGGCGGTTATATCGCCAGCGGCGCAACAGGCCCTGATAAACAGCCCAAACCTTACCTGCCGGAAGGCGTAGAACTTACTGTCAACGAGGGCACCGGCGAAGTGCAGACACCCTTTGAATACAAAGGCACAGACCCTGTCGATATCGGTGATGCCATTTTGTTCAGGCACAGCAAGGCCGGCGAATTATGTGAACGCTTCAACGAACTGCATCTCATCTCCGGCGGGAAAATGATTGATAAAGTGCCGACCTACCGCGGGCAGGGACAATGTTTTCTATAATCAGCATCCATGATAAGAACCATCCGAAAGCAATTTGGCATGCGCAAAACTTCTGCGGATTATTTAAAATCCAGATACGGAGAGGGATGCGATTATATACACCTGGACGGCGTGGATGTTCGTGTAAAGATTTCCGGTGCGGGAGAACCCATCCTATTGTTACACGGTTTTTGCTCGATGCTGGAAACCTGGAACGGATGGCAGGAGCAGCTGTCCAATCATTTTAAAGTAATCAGTTTTGACATGCCTCCTTTTGGCATTACCGGCCCGCTGAACACCCGTAAACAAACGCGTTTCGATGACTATTTTTCCTTCTTTGAAAGACTGGTGGAAAAACTGGGACTGGAAAAATTCCATATTGCCGGCAATTCCATCGGCGGATTCACCGCCTGGAATTATGCCTTGAAATATCCCGAAAGAATCAACAAGATGATTTTAATCAGCAGTGTCGGCTATACATTCGTTCCGCCGGTTTCTTTTTTATCCATGCTGTATCCGTTGGGAACGATCACCCAACATTTTACACCCAAACCCATATTGTCTGCCATCTATGCACAGGTGTACGGCAATAAGAATAACATTTCCGAACAAACGAAACAGCTCTATTACGATTTCCTGCGGCGGAAAGGAACCAGAGCCGCCTTAAGCAATATGGTAAACGATCTGGATTTAAGCGGCCACCGGATCCAACAGGTAGAAACACCAACGCTCATACTCTGGGGTAAAAAAGACACCTGGGTGTTACCCAAAAATGCCCATAAATTTCATAAAGACATCAAAAACTCCTCCTTAAAAATCTATCCACACCTCGGGCATGTGGCACAGGAGGAAGAACCATATTCCACCGCAAAAGATGCGTTGGATTTCCTGATAACTTAAATAAATGTTAGATTTTTACTTTTCTAACCATTTTCTGTTACCTGCATTTTTTTTATCCCCATTTATCGGTATATTAGTTGCCTAATTATCTGAATTATGGACGTTCTAACTTCTACTGCAATTAAAGTAATCAACCCAATAAACAGCACCATTCTATATGAGATTGACGACCCGTCAGATGCTCAGATAAACGATATATTTCAACGAGCTAAAAATGTACAACTGAAAGTACAGGCCATGTCTGTGGAAGACAGGATAAAGGAAGTGGAAAAAATCAGGGATTACGTGATTCAATATTCTGATCTGATCCTGGACGCCATTATCGCTGAAACCGGAAAAGCACGGACGGACGCGTTTGCCGCAGAGGTGTTTGAGGTAACGGATGTGATTGACGTGTATAAAAAATTAGCCCCGAAATTCCTGAAAGACAAGAAGATGCCGCAGCCGATCTTTTTGATGGAAAAGAAATCCAGGCAGTTTATTGAACCTTTGGGAACGGTGCTGGTAATCACTCCCTGGAACTTTCCGTTCTATCAGGTCATTGTTCCGAGTCTGATGTCCTTCCTGGCAGGAAATGCGACCATTGTAAAACCTTCAGAAGTTACGCCTTTAAAACCATTGTGGGATCATTTTTTTGCGAACAGCGGATTTATGAAAGATGCCATTCAGGTGGTGATTGGCGGAAAAGATACGGGCGCAAAGCTGATAGCGCACCGACCGGACAAAGTGCATTTCACCGGCAGTGTCGGAACAGGCAGGAAACTGGGTGAAATCTGCGGGAAAATGCTTATCCCGGTGGATTTGGAACTGGGCGGCAAAGACCCAAGTATCGTTTTCGACGACGTGGATATCGAACGTACCGCCAACGGCATCATGTGGGGTGCTTTCACCAATGCCGGTCAAAACTGCACCGGAATAGAAAGACTTTATGTCCAGGAAGGAATTTATGACAAACTGGTTCCATTTCTCGTAGAAAGAACCAAACGGTTAAGGACATCGCATCCCGGCAGAAATACGAAGTCGGCAGAAGATTGTGATGTGGGTGCCATTACCGCCCCATTCCAGGTAAAAATCATTGAAGACCATATTGAAGATGCGCTGGCTAAAGGTGCAAGATTATCCTGCGGCGGCATTCAGGAAAAAGGCTCTCATCATATTCCCCCTACCATACTGGAAAACTGCAACCATTCCATGAAAGTGGCTTCGGAAGAAACCTTCGGCCCGACACTTGCCATCATGAAATTCAAGACGGAGGAAGAAGCGATTGCACTCGCAAACGACTCGCCCTACGGGCTGAGCGCTTCTGTGTGGACAAAAGATGCAGCCCGGGGTATCCGGGTAGCACGCGCCATCAAATGCGGAAATGTTTGTATCAATAACCACATGCTGAATGAAGCGAATCCATACCTGCCATTCGGCGGCACCAAAGACAGCGGTATCGGACGATTCAAGGGCGAAGACGGATTGCTGGCCTTCTGCAATCTGAAATCCGTATTGATTGATAAGCAGGGAAAACTCATCGAACCGCAATGGTATCCGTACACCGAAAGCAAATACAAATTGCTGCATGCCGTGATGCTGAGCTGGTTTGGCAAATCCAGAAATTATGTAAAATTCATTAAGAACGTTCTGCCGCTGGACTCCATCGGCAATAAGGAAAAATTCAAATAAAGGAATAAAGATATTCAGTAATGACAAAGAGGGGGGGGTTCAAAAATCTAAGTATTAAATATTTATCTAACCCCCCCGCACCTTCCCCCCATTGAACCCAGGGGGTGGCCCCCCCCAAAAAAAAAAGCTCCCCCCCCCTCTTTCCCCCAAATCGGCGGGCCGCCCGCGCAAAAAAACAAAAAAAAATTTTTTCCTTTTTTTTTAATTTTCCCCCGCTGCCCCCCTTTTTTTTAACTCCCCCCCTTTCCCCCCCCCAAAACAATTTCCCTTCTAAACCAAAACAACTAACCCAAAAAAAAAAATTTCCCCCCCCACAAAAAAAAAAATAAACACTACAACCCCCCCCCCCCCCCCCCCCCCTCCCCTCCCTGGTTCATTACAACCAAACAAAATGATATACGATTTCATAGTAGTAGGCAGCGGTTCCGGAGGCGGAGCACTCGCTTATTATCTCAACAAAAGCGGTGCGAAAGTTTTACTGATTGAAGCCGGTAAATTCTACAGAAAAGATACCTTTCCTAAAACGGAAGCGGAAACCTCCGCTCACCTCTACTGGGGTGGCGGCATTGAATTCGGGAAAGACGGGAGAATGGGGTTCCTGCGTACCAAAATGGTGGGCGGCTCTTCTATCGTTTATCAATGCCTGATGGACCGGTTCGATGATATCGCACTGAACGACTGGAGAGCGGAAAGCGGTGTGGACTGGTTCACGCCCGAGGTGATGGACAAGCATTACTCTCAGGTAGAAAGTGATATGGTCTTACATACGTTTTGCCGGGAGGAAATGCGGCCAAATGGAATCCTGTTTGCGGATGCCTGTGATAAGCTGGGTTATAAATGGGACTTCCTGCGCAGGGGACAAAGTGACTGCGGCGCGGATAAAAACAATGACTGCACCGGCTGCCTTGGCGGTTGTTTCCGCGATTCCAAGCAGAGTTCGCTGGTCGCTTTTATCCAGAAAGCGGAAAAAGAAGGCCTGGAAATTATCGCCGAAACGGAAATACATCAAGTAGAACCGAACAGCGATACGTGCAGAATACACGGATGGCAAAACGGAAAACAGGTCAGTTATGAAGGCAAAAAAGTGATTTTGTCCGGAGGTGCATTTGGAAGCACCCGTATGATGACAATGTCCGGATTCAAGACCAAACTCCCTGCACTGGGTAAAAAATTCTCTTCTCATCCGCAGTTCATGTGGCTGGGTTTTCAAAACGAACCGGTAGATGCTCACAAAGGCATGTTCCAGTCAGTGGCGTCTAAAGACCCGAATTTCAGGGCACAGGGATTCAAGCTGGAGAATGTTTTCGCTTCCCCTATTTCAATCGGACTGCTGATGAATGTCACCGGAGCCAAACATCAGGACTACATGAAAAAATACCGCTATATGCAGTGCGTGGAAGTGGCGGTGCGCGACGAGAATGTAGGTGAAATCCAATGCGACAACAAAGGGAAATTAACCATCGTAAAATCTTTAACTGACCAGGATAAGGCAAGACGGGATAAAGGATTGTATGCGATAGAAAATATCATGAATGCGGCAGGTGCCAATGAAATATTTAAATCACGGTTTTATTTTGGATTGCATCTGATGGGCGGTTGTGTTATGGGTACAGACCCTGCGAAATCGGTTGTCAATCCGGACTTCCAGGTACACGGAGAAAAAACGTTATACATCGCAGACTCCAGTATTTATCCGAATGCACCGGGCATCAATCCGGGACTGACCATTAAATCTTTGGGACACCGCTTAGCATCACAACTTATCAAATAATGGAAACCATCTTTACACCGGAACATTGCTTTGAGGAAATTAAGGATTTCCCTTATGCGCCGCATTACATGGATGTTGACGGTTTGAGAATGCATTATATCGATGAAGGCAATAAAGACGGTGAGGTTATCTTAGCCCTGCACGGCGAGCCTACGTGGAGTTACCTGTACAGAAAGTTTATACCTGTATTATCCAACTACCGTTTCATCGCGCCTGATTTCATTGGCTTCGGTAAATCAGAAAAGCCCGTGAAAATGCAGGACTATTCCTATTCACTTCATTATAACAGCATCAAAAAGTTCATTCAGCAACTCGGACAGAAAGATATTACCCTGGTGGTACAGGATTGGGGCGGACTGATTGGACTGGGTGTTTTAGGGGAACAGCCGGATTTGTTTAAACGTGTCGTGATACTCAATACGGCCTTGTCCGACGGCAGAAAATTACCCTTATCGTTCAAAGCCTGGCAGGCATTTGCAAAATATCATCCTGACCTTCCGGTTGGAAAGATTGTCCGGAAAGCCTGTGCAAGGCCCGTAAGCGATGCCGTAATGGCCGCCTACGATGCTCCCTTTCCTGAGAAGAAATACAAGGCAGGTGCCAGAATATTTCCTTCACTGGCCCCGGGCAGCAAAAATGCGGATGGCGTCCTGCAAATGAACCGAGCGGCAACAGTATTGGCTGATTGGAAAAAACCTGCTATCATCTTATTTTCAGATAAAGACCAGATACTGGGAAAGATGGTTCATTTCTTTTACAAGCTGATGCCGGCGGCACATGAACAACAAAGAATCACCATAGAAAACGCCGGGCATTTTTTACAGGAAGATGCCGGAGAAACCATAGCATCTCACATCGATGAATTTATTCAGGGAAAATTAAAAAAATAAAACGATGGCAAATCAATTTTCAAACCGCGCAGTTAAAGGGTTATTAAAAATCGGGAATATCTATTGTCCGAAAAACGGTGACTTTCCGGCTTATGAAGAGGTGGCGGGCACCTGGAAGTACGATGATCTGGCTGCCAATGTTCCGGCAGATGATTTCAATTCATTGAATATGGTTCTGGGCATCTTCTCCTTTCTGCCTGTTTTCATTTTAAGATGGCTGATAGGTGTATTTGAACGTTCTCAGTATAGTCCTAGCGATGGTATTATCAGTTCGACCTGCAGGCAGTTGAACATAGGTTTGCGCGGTCTTTGTTATTCTACCTATTATTCAGAATTCCACAATCCCAATTACACAGGCAAGAAACCTTTGGATGTCATCGATTATCATCTGAACAGAGTGGTGGATTAAACAGCACCCGTAATCTTTACCTTAATACCGTATTTCGGTTTCAACGTAACCAAAGGCTCAAAAGCAACGGGGTGCTGCGCGTCTAACTGCATATCAAAATGATACAGCAGTTGCGCCAGAACAATGGTAATTTCCATCGTGGCGAAATAAAAACCGATGCACATCCTCGGCCCTCCGCCAAACGGATAGTAGGCTTCACTGTTGAATAACGGATTGTCCTTTCCTTCAAACCGTTCGGGAATAAAGGCATCCGGCTGCTTCCAGTATTTCGGATTCCGATGCAGGTAATAAATGCTCATCAGCGTAACGACATCTGCCGGAATTTCCATATCATTCACCACATCAGGGGCTTTGCTTTCCCTGCTAAGGATATAGGCGGTCGGATATAAACGCAAGGTTTCATCAATGACATTTTTCAGATACACCAGCTGCCGGAAATTATCCATCGTCAGTTTCCCATCCGGCATTATCCGGTGTACTTCTTCCTTTGCTCTCCTGTAAATTTCCGGATGCGAGCACAAACTATACATCGCCCAGGCAAGGGTATAACCGGAAGTTTCGTGGCCGGCAACATAGATGGTCAGCAATTCGTCTCTCAGTTGCTTATCCGACATCCCCTCTCCCGTATCTTCATCCCGGGCTTCCATCAGCATGCTTAACAAATCGTTTCTGGATGGTTGGTTTTTGCGCAATGCAATGATCTCATACAGTATGCCGTCAAATTTTTCCAGGGTTTTCAGGAATGCCTTCTCTTTACCTGATATTTTTGCCCAAAACTGATAAAACGGAATACGGATCAGTTTCACCATATGGTCCTGGATAAAATAGATGTAATTTTGAATTTGGCTCAGTTTGCCGGAAACATCCGCACCGAGCAAGGTTTCTATCACCACTTTAGAGGTGAGCTGAATCATCTCCCTGTCAATAAATAGTTCTGTTCGTTCTTTCTCTTTTAATTGTTGAATATGGTCAAGCGTAATGGCATTCATCGTGTCAAAAAAACCTTCCAGCCGCTTCTTATAGAATGCAGGCTGCGCCAGCCTGCGCTGCCTGAACCACGATTCTCCTTCATTGGTCAGTAATCCATTTCCCAAAGCCAGCTTCAAGATATTATTGCCATAATCCTTGCGGTAGTTTTTATGGTTCAGCTGAAGAATCTGCTTTATCACATCCGCATCACAGGTGGCAAGCAGTGTCTTGTTCACGGGCATACTGAAAAGAAAGGTATCTCCGTAATCTTTAAAATTATTTCCAAAGAATCCAAGAATATCCTTTGACAATTCAGGTGCATTGCCCAAGATGGGTAGTGCCTTTATTTTGGGTATCTGCATGTCATAATTTTTATAAAAATACGGAATATCAATATTAGTGGATAAACAAGTGTTCATATTAGAGCGTTAATATGTATTTTTGAAACAATGCCAACCATTTTTCAGATAGAAGAATATATCTATTATTGGTTATCCTCCTTTAATAAGTACAAAATCCATTCGCCGTTTGTCTATAAACTGGTTACGGAAGTGTTTGAAAAAGAGTTGAATTATCCTGATTTTGAGCGGATTGAGAATCTACGGGATGATTTAAAGGAGAATAATAATGAAATTGATGTTATCGATTTAGGTGCCGGCTCCAGATCCTTCAGATCTTCTAAAAGGAAAATAAGCAGAATCGTTCGCAAGAATGTGAAAAAAGAAAAATACGGCCATCTCCTGTTCATGATGATCCGTCATTTTAAAGCCAATTCCATATTAGAGTTAGGTACATCACTGGGACTCACCACCGCTTATCTGGCATCCGCCCACCCGAATACGAGAGTGATAACGATTGAAGGTAGTGAATCCATTGCTCAGGTGGCGGCTGAAAATTTCAAGAAATTAAAACTGAACAACATTCAGCTGGTCGTCGGAAATTTTGACACAGAGCTGACTAAGATCTGTGAAGAAAGACAAAAGTTTGACCTGATATTCATTGACGGCAACCACCGAGAAGTGCCGACGATCAATTATTTCAATACCGTACTGCCTTATTGCCACAACGATACGATATTGCTGTTTGACGACATCCACTGGAGCGAAGAAATGCAGGAGGCCTGGGAGTACATTAAAAACCATGAGAAAGTGACACTCACGATTGATATTTTTGAAATGGGAATTGTTTTCCTCCGCAGAGAGAACCGTCAGAAAGAACACATGCTGATTCACTACTAAACCTATTCTACCCGGTCAAAATGGGCTGTAAAGTGCCTTAAAAACGGAGGTTCATAAACAATCCGCATTCCTTTTGATTTTGTCTTTTCTTCCTTTAATTCCTCAAACACATCAATCACATAATCAATATGGCTCTGAGTGTATACCCTTCTGGGGATTGCCAGCCGAACTAACTCAAATGCAGCAGGAATCAGGATTCCGTCTGGATCATTTTTACCAAACATAACCGAACCGATTTCACAGCATCGTATCCCGCCTTTGGTATATAAATCACATACCAATGCCTGCCCCGGAAACTGATGGGGCGGAATATGCGCATAAAAGGCTTTTGCATCCACATAGATGGCATGTCCGCCGAATGGTTTTACCGTCGGTATTCCCAATTCATTCAGGTGCCGGCCTAAGTATTCCGTACTTTTTATCCTGTAGTGCAGGTAATCTTTGTCAAAAACTTCCTGAAGCCCGACCGCCAGTGCTTCCATGTCCCGACCGCTTAAACCGCCATACGTCACAAACCCTTCCGAAATAATCAGCAGATTCTGGCATTGTTCCGCCAGTTTCTTGTCTTTTAGCGTCAGCAGACCGCCCATATTCACCAAACCATCCTTTTTCGCCGACATGATAAAGGCGTCACCCAGAGTCAATAATTCCTGTGCTATCTCCCTGTAGGTCTTGTCCTCAAATCCGGATTCCCTGTGTTTGATGAAGTAAGCGTTCTCGGCAATCCGGCAGGCATCCAGCACTAACAAAATAGCATACCTGTCACACAATGCCCTGACCGCTCTGGCATTTTCCATACTGACCGGCTGTCCGCCGGCTGAATTATTCGTTACCGTTAATATGACGGCACCTATATTTTCCCTTCCATATTTTTGGATAAGTCCTTCCGATTCGGTGATATCCGTATTTCCCTTAAACGGCAGTTCCAGTGAAGGGTCTTTCGCTTCGGAAGGCAGGCAGTCAAAAGCCACTGCCCCCGTGAACTCAATATTAGCCCGTGTCGTGTCAAAATGCGTGTTGCTGATAAAGACCTTATCTTTCCCTCCTAAAATTCCATACAAGATTCGTTCTGCCGCACGCCCCTGATGGGTGGGTATGATATAAGGCATCCCCGTTAAATCCTTCACCTCCGCTTCGAGGCGCTCCCAGCTTGTGGCACCGGCATAACTTTCATCGCCCTGCATCATCGCCGACCACTGATGCTCGCTCATCGCACCTGTCCCGCTGTCCGTCAATAAATCAATAAAGACATCATCACTCCTCAAAAGGAAAGGGTTATTATGCGCCCTTTTCAATGTTTCCAGCCTGTATTCTTCCGTGGTTATTTTTAACGGCTCCACCATTTTTATTTTAAACGGTTCGGCCAGGGTTCGTTGCTTCGGCATACCTGAATTTTGAACTAAAAATACGACATATATTGCATACATCAATATTGATTGCGCCGAGATTATCTGCCCTACATCTTACCGTATCAGGCTATACATCCTGACAGGCTAAAATTCCAATGCATGCATTTAATCCCGCAACTTTATAGTAAACTTTAGGTAACATGCCAAATTCGGCATTTTTTTATACAATCCGTAAATTCGCTGACCTAAAACACATTCCTATCCATGTCAGCATACAACACGCCAGAAGGCGTAGAAATCAAAGGGGCTTATAAGCCGGAATACGCAGAAATACTGACGCCGGAAGCATTGGCATTTTTTGCCAAATTACAACGCAAATACAATGCTCGCCGCAAAGAACTCTTGCAAAAGAGAGTGGAACGCCAGGTACGCCTGGATGCAGGTGAATTACCCGATTTTTTACCAGAAACCAAATCCATCCGCGAATCGGACTGGACGGTAGCACCCTGCCCTGCAGATATCCAGGACAGACGGGTGGAAATCACGGGCCCAGTGGACCGAAAAATGATTATCAATGCGCTCAATTCAGGGGCAAAGGTATTTATGGCTGATTTTGAAGATTCAAACGCTCCGACCTGGGAAAATAACATATCCGGTCAGATAAACCTAAAAGACGCCAACCGCAAAACCATTTCCTTCATCAATGAAGCAAACGGCAAAGAATATAAACTGAATGAAAAACATGCGGCATTATTCGTCCGACCTCGAGGGTGGCATCTACTGGAAAAACACGTAACCGTTGACGGTGAAGTGGCCAGTGGCTCCATCTGGGATTTCGCCATCTATTTTTACCACAATGCGAAAGAAAGGCTGGCGCAAGGCAGCGGCATCTATTTCTATCTGCCAAAAATGGAGAGCCATCTGGAAGCCCGTTTATGGAACGATATTTTTGTAGATGCCCAAAATGAATCAGGTGTTCCGCAAGGGTCTGTCAAAGCAACCGTATTGATTGAAACCATTGTGGCTACGTTTGAGTTAAATGAGATCTTATTTGAATTGAAAGAACATTCTGCCGGACTGAACTGTGGCCGTTGGGATTATATTTTCTCGTTCATCAAGAGAACGGTGAAAAACAAGCAATTCCTGGTACCGGACAGAATGCAGGTGACCATGACGACGCATTTCCTGAAATCCTACTCTGAGCTGGTCATCCAGACTTGTCACAAACGCAATGCATTTGCGATGGGCGGTATGGCGGCACAGATTCCTATTAAAGACAATCCGGAAGCGAATGAAGTAGCATTGGCTAAAGTTCGAGCCGATAAAGAACGGGAAGCGAAAGCCGGACACGACGGAACATGGGTGGCACATCCGGGCCTGGTTCAGATTGCGATGGATGAATTCAACAAATACATGCCGACACCAAACCAGATTCACGTAAAACGAGAAGATGTACAGGTTACTGCTGCAGATCTGTTGGAAGTACCTAAAGGAACCATCACTTTGGGCGGTCTGAAAAACAATATTGACGTTGGTATTCAGTACCTGGAAGCCTGGTTGAGAGGCAATGGATGTGTTCCCATCCATAATTTGATGGAAGATGCAGCTACGGCTGAAATTTCCCGTACACAGGTATGGCAGTGGGTACATCATGAAGATGCCAGACTGGATGATGGCACAAAAGTAACGGCTGAATTGGTTCAGCATCTAATCAATGAACAGAAAGAGGCGTACAAGGCTACTTTAGGTGATAAGTATGCCGCTTCTAAATTTGACCTGGCCATCGAATTGTTTACCAAAATGTCTTTGCAGGATTCGCTGGAAGAGTTCTTAACCTTGGAAGCTTATAATTATATTGATTAGTTTCAAAATAACAATTCATAAATTCTTTAACTCATTATTCAATAATTAAAATATCATGGCAACAAAACAAGAAAGAGCGGAAGCTCTAAAAAAAGATTGGGCAACAAATCCTCGTTGGAAAGACGTTAAAAGAGATTATACAGCCGAAGAGGTAATAAACATCAGCGGTTCTGTACAAATTGAATACACTTTGGCTAAAAACGGAGCTGAAAAATTATGGAAAAAATTACACACGGATGACTGGGTTGCCGGTTTAGGTGCTTTCAATGGCAATCAGGCTATTCAGGAAGTTACAGCAGGCATGAAAGCCATTTATCTTTCAGGCTGGCAGGTAGCTGCTGATGCTAACCTTTCCGCAGAAATGTATCCGGATCAAAGTTTATACCCTGCGAACTCGGTTCCCATGGTGGTTAAACGCATCAACAACTCTCTGATGCGTCGTGACCAGATTGAATATATGGATGGCGAACCAACACGCGACTGGATGGTTCCGATTGTTGCAGATGCCGAAGCTGGTTTTGGTGGCAACCTGAACGCATACGAACTGATGAAACAAATGATTGAAGCGGGTGCTGCCGGTGTTCACTGGGAAGACCAGTTGGCATCTGCAAAAAAATGCGGTCACTTAGGCGGCAAAGTATTGGTACCTACCCAGGAAGCTATCAATAAATTATCGGCTGCCCGTTTGGCTTCAGACGTTTGCGGAACTTCTACATTGGTAATTGCCCGTACAGATGCTGAAGCTGCAAACTTAATTACATCAGATATCGATCCGCGTGATACTAAATTCATCATCGAAGGGAAACGTGCTCCGGAAGGTTTTTACTATGTTAAAAACGGTTTGGAACAGGGTATCGACAGAGGTTTGTCTTATGCACCTTATGCTGACCTGATCTGGATGGAAACAGGTAATCCTGATTTAGGTATGGCAAGAGAATTTGCGCAGGGCATTCACGCAAAATATCCGGGAAAAATGCTGGCGTACAACTGTTCTCCTTCCTTCAACTGGGCGAAATACATGGATGTGAAAGCAATGACTACGTTCCGTGAAGATTTAGCTGCTATGGGTTACAAATTCCAGTTCATCACATTAGCAGGATTCCATGCTAACAATACCGTGATGTTTGAATTAAGCAAAGCATACATGGAAAGAGGTATGGCAGGTTACTCTGAGTTACAGCAAAGAGAATTTGCATTGGAGTCTGCAGGCTTCCAGGCAATCAAACACCAGTCATTTGTTGGTACAGGTTACTTCGATGCTATTCAGCAGGTCTGTCAGCAAGGACAATCTTCCACCACGGCACTGGCAGGTTCTACAGAGACAGAACAATTCCATTAATATTTAAGCATAACACACTGAACCTGATTCAGTATCAATAAAAAGACGCTCAATGAATGTTGAGCGTCTTTTTTTTAGGACAACGGCGGAAATTTATCTAATTTTAATAAAAATAACCCAGGATATGCCAAAGAATTCTCCGGAAGATGTAAAAGAATATTACAACAGGATGACAGCATCTTATTTGGATATTTATGGAGATGTGATACAGGCATTCCGGCCAACGGATACAGAAAAACTGCTGGATCATATTGCGAGAAGCGCCGGTATCAACTGGAACATGAAAGTATTGGATCTTGGCTGCGGCGTGGCAGGCCCTGCAACCTATTTTTCAAAAAAATGGAATGTAAGCATTGATGCGGTAACAGTATCTGATGTACAGGCGCAGATTGCAGCAGAGAAAATAAGTCAGGAAAACCTGGATGAAAAGGTCAGGGTTCACACTGGAGATTATCATCAATTAGAACAATTACCTATCGCTGACGACTGCTATGATGTTGTCTTATTTCTGGAGAGCCTGGGGCATTCCTATGATATCCAATTGGCGATAGGTGAGGCTGCCCGAAAGCTTAAGGATGGCGGAATTTTGTACATCAAAGACTTTTACAAAAAGAAAGGTGAGAACAGCGGTGAACAACAGAAAATTGATAAAGTTATCCGGAATATCAACCGGCATTATGCGTACAATACATTAGACCTGGAAGCGTTAAAAGATGCTGTACTGAAAGCCGGATTAAAAATAGTATTTGTCCAACCATTTGATTTTATGGATGACATATCGGTACGATATAACTTCGAACAAGCAAACAATATTGATATCTTCGAGGGGATACCGGAATTTTATCCCGCAGAATGGCTGGAAATAAAATGCATAAAAGCCTGAATCCTTCTGACTATCGTTTAATGAAATGTACCGGAAAAGTAATGGCTGCCCAAACCCAGGCTCGGATATTTGGAAAGAACAGTATCAATAATACGCAGTAAAAAATATAGAAGATATCTATTTGTATCGCCAGCAGTCCAAAAATATAGAACGGCAGCACCACTTCATAAAAGATGTTGATATCATACAATTCATCGTCCATCGAAGGTTCCGGGCGTCTGAGCAGGTATGGGATGATGTATGTTTTCCGTTTAAACCAATACATTATAAATACCAGGTAACCGATTGCGAGCAGAATTGTATAGTTATTCCCGTTGATACTACAAAAAGCCAAAAAGGATAGAATTTCAGCAGGCAGAATAAATCTGTATAGAAATTTACTGATCGATAAGCGGTCGTACCGGGTGCCAATCGTTTGTTGATTAATAACGGCATCGTATCTTGCATCAAACAGGAGATGCAGGATGATATTGCGGAAACCTCTTAAGAGCGCCCAAATCAACAAAAAGACAAGTTGTGCCTTCTGTGCGGCCGTAAGGCCAAAAAAGGTAGGATAATTAATATTGATGGCCAGCAGGTAAAAGATGGTGCCGCTGTATAAGGCATCCAGCAAGGGCGCAGCATACAGATTCCTTTTCAGCCGGAATGGCGGGCAGGAGTAAACAATAAAGCAGATTATTTGTGCCGAGAATAAAAGGGTTGCGTGAAGATTACTGATGGAGATATAAAACCCCAGCCCCATTTGCAGTAAGATAACCAGTAAAACCAACCAACGGGCAGATACAGTCAGCACACGGACCGCATTCGATTTTCCGGCTGCCGTATCGTCACTGATATCCGTCCATTCATTCAGGTAAAACCCAAATGAAGCAACAGAAATGGTGAGCAATAAAAACCCGATGGACAGAAAGACAGAATCCGCAAACGGAAGACCTGACTGATATAGACCCCAGCCATAAAAGCCAACAACCGGCGGCAATATATAATTCCACCAGTCTTTTATACGGATGCACTTTAAGTAGGACTGAATCACTCCTATAAAGATACAACCTCTTTTCAGGAGATGGCTAAAAATGAAAATATTTTTGGATGAATCCGACCGTATAACGCAGGTATATCGGGAAAAACAGCAGCAGATTCAACGCTAAAATCCAGATGAAGAAAGGCTGGAAAAAACTAAAATAGCACAACAGCAGCAACGGAAGGTGTATTTCATAAAATTCGTTCAGAAGCTGCTTATTGATAAAATCATACCGTATCTCAAAATCAGAAAGCAACGGTGCTTTTTTGCTTATTCTTTCCTTGAGTACATAAGCCGAGATGTAGAGCAAATAAGCGTATAAGAACAACTGGCGGGTTTCCGGCAGAAAGTATAGTACCATAAAAAAAAGTGTCCACTCAATCGGCACCATGAGGTGCATCACCCAAGATTTGCTTTTACGGACTCCGTGGATAGTTACAAAAGTTTGCGTTTGTGTATTGAGGTCATTGTCATAATCCTCTATCTGGTGATTGAGTATGTTGCGAATTCCCATCAGGATTAACCAGACCACATAAACAACCAGGAACGAAGTGGCGACAGATATATTATTAACTATTTTTGAATAGGTGTAAACCGCCAATATACATGGCACGACCTGCGCATAAAGAGCATCTGTCACAACTCCCCAGGCGCCTCTTTCTTTCAGCCTGAATGGCGGCAGAGCATAAATAAAGAACAACAGAAACTCCAAAGAGATGAACATTAACGAGAACCGGTCAAACGGGAGGATAAACCATGGAAAAACAGACAGAAATAAAAAAAAAATCACCAGCAATACGGATGTAGTTCTGGAAAAGTTGATGAACAGATTCTGTTTGCCATTTTTTATGTCATCGTGATAATCGTGGTAATCATTCAATACATAACCCATACCTGCTATTCCCATCGACAACAGGATAGAAATAAAAATATACCAGAGTATCCTGTTTCCACTGGAATGCCCGAGGAACAACACGACATACAGGCTGCAGAAGATGGTGCTGAATTTATACTGGACATTCGCCCACAAACGGTTCTGTATATTGCTGAAGAATGCCAAACTCAGAGATCCTCTTTGTTAATGTGATTCATTTGCAGCTGGAAAATATTCTGCAAGAAATAGCGATGCATGCCTTTTTTGACATCGTATTCCGGTTTATATAATTTCACTTCAAAGAAATCTATCGGAAAAATATATTTCTCCCAGTTGTCAATCTTGGCGATACCGGTCAGATCCTGAAATTCGTTGGAGATTGACAGGTTTTCAAAATCATCCAGCGGAATATCTATTGTCTTGACAAACACAATGACATAGCCCAATTCTCTGACCAGGTCTACAAACCTGTTCAAATCCGCCACGTCATAATAGTAGGCATCGTTTATTTTTTTGATTTCACCGTCAATCTTCCGCTGCACCAGCCAATTCTTTGAAATACGACGGAACAAGTCTTTGATATACACCTCCCCCCCGGGCTTCAGCACTTTCCAGATGGCCTTCAGTAATTTTTCCTTATCGGTAGAATGACCAAAGGATTCCAGAAAATAGACCTTATCAAACGTCTCATTGGGAAACAACTTGTCGACTTCATGGTAATCCTGTAAATGAACAGTAATCTTGTCCTGAAGCTGTTCATGTGCTATATGCTGCCTGGATGCATTCAACTGCGACTCCGAAACCGTAACGGCATCCACCGTACAGCCAGTTTCCCGGGCAAAATGGCGGGCCGGTCCACATACACCACAACCGGCATCCAATACTCTGTATTCCGGCTTGAAGCCTATCTGCTCAATCTGGTAGTTTAAAATCCCTTTTAAATCATTGGTCCTGAAAGCCTGAATCACCTCCCCGTACACCTTAATGAAGGCATCGTGGTTTTTATTGTAAAAATCGCCCACCTTTTCAGGGTGGTCTGTTTTATTTTTAGTACCTTTAAATTTAGTGAATATGGACATCTGTCAGGCTTTAAATTACTTAATATTTAGTATCACTAGGACTGTTCAAATTTACTAAATTTGATGAATAAATCTACAAAAGATGAGACCCGTATTCAATAATCCTGAGTTAGAGCAGCAATTCCAAAAAGAGGGCTATGTCATTATCCCTTTTTTAACCGATGAAGAAGTGGCGGAAATCAAAGAACGCTACTTCGAAACCTTATCCAACAGCGGCGGCCTGATTGGCGCGGAGGATGCCGGTTTAAAGGATAAGATCACCTACGATTTTACATTCATTGATAAGAATATCGAGTATAAAAAGCTGGTATTTAAAATCATCACGGAACGGTTTGACAAGTATGTAAAGAAATACCTGGCCGATTATACACCTATCATTGCCAACTTCATCCGAAAAAAAACGAACGACGGAGAAGTGCCGCTGCATCAGAACTGGGCATTTGTGGATGAACGGAAATGTACCTCCGTATCCATCTGGTGCCCGTTGGTGGACAGCAACGAAAGCAACGGTACGCTGCAGGTGGTACCGGGCACACACAAACGATACGGTGAATTCCGAGGGCCGATGGTACCGTGGGAACTGGAAAACATCAAACACGACATTATCAGAAAGCACCTGATACCGATGAACCTGAAAGCAGGACAGGCAGTGGTGCTGGATGACAGTATCGTACATTATTCCGCCATCAACAAGACGGATGATTTGCGTCTGGCGATTCAGCTGATACTGATTCCGGGCGAAGAGAAATCCATCCATTACCACATGAATCCGCAGAAGAGCTCGACCAATATCGATGTACTGGAGGTGGATACGGATTTTTATATGAATTTCAATCCCTGGAAACAACCTGAAAATGTAAAAGTCCTTCGCAGGATTCATTACAAGCCTTTTGATATGTCCATCCAATCATTTGAAAAAGGGATATTCTCCACCCGGATTGATGAAGAGCCGGAAAAAAAATCCATCTTAGATAAACTGAAAGCGGTTTTCAATTAATGTTACACCTGAAAGATGCATATCAGCAGAAACTATTGAATATAAACGGATATTTCACCATCCCTTTTTTAACGGATGCGTTAGCCGATAAACTGAAATCCATCTATTACAACCATTTTAACGACACACAAACCACCTTCTACTCCACTTCCTTTCATCCGGATACTGAATTAAAAAATAAAGTAAGCGATGAAATCATAGCATTGATACAGGAAAAACTGAACAGCATTGCGGAAGATTACAAGATACTTGGCAGTTCCTTCCTAAAGAAAAATCCGAATGATAACAATCCCCTTCCCCTGCATCAGGACTGGACCGTAACGGATGAAGAAAAATACGGCTCCTATACCATTTGGATTCCGCTGCAGGACACTACACAACAAATGGCGCTATTCGTGTGATTGACGGCAGCTACAACACAGAAAACAATTTCGCGCGCCAAGCCTGCCGGTGTCGTTTGAAGCGGAAAGAAACCAGTTTGACAATTACCTGAAAACACTGGCGCTAAGAAGGAGAAGCATTTATCTTCAATCAAAACTGATGCTGCATCCTGCCCAACCAATCCGGTGAAGAGCGGCTTGCCGTTACGATAGGACTGGTACCGAAAGATGCCGCATTGTTTATGCTGTACTTTAACAAACAGAAAAACGGAAGTGCAGCAATACAGCATGCCGGATGATTTGTTCATCCATTATCCCGAAATCATCGGACAACCTAAAATAGGCACCTTAGAAAAAACATTTTCCTATATCCCTAAAAAGTTTACGGAAAAAGAGTTTAAGCAGCAACTTTTTGAAAACAGAACCAAATACTCCACCATGCAACCATTATTCTCCAACCCGGAACATCAGGCATTTTTTGAAAAAAACGGATTCCTGAAAATAAATGCCTTAGACGAAAAGGATGTGAAAGAGCTGAAAGATTTCCTGTTTGAATCCGGCATCAAGAAAGTAACCGAATATGGTTTTTATGTGGGTATGGACCATGAAGATAAAGCGCTGGTTGCTCAAATGATGGATAAGATCGGTTCGGTGGCCATGCCTAAACTCACGTCTTTTTTAAAGGACTATCAACTGATTACAGCGAGTTATGTGATAAAAGATCCGAATCCGAAAGGAGTCGTGCCGCCACATCAGGACTGGACTTTTGTAGAAGACGAAATACAACACTGCTCGGTAACCTGCTGGATAGCCTTAGTGGATACGAATATGGAAAACGGCTGTATGGGGGTGATTAAAGGAAGCCATAAATTTTTCAACAGTGTGCGTCCATCCCCGTCACCACAGGTTCCGTCTCCACTGGCGAAACACATGTTTTCCATGTTTCCGTATTTTGAACTACTGCCCATGAAAGCCGGTGAAGCGCTGATATTCGACAACAGAACCTTCCACTCCTCTCCTCCTAACATCACCAATGAACCCCGACTGGCGGTTGGATTGAGCTTTACGCAAAAAGAAGCGCAGCTCCGGCATTACTACTGCAAGCCGGGGACAAAAGACACGCTGTTAAAATACAGGATAGACCCGGCATTTTTCATGAAATATGACAATGGCTCCTTATCCAGAATGTATGATGCCGGCAAGTTGATAGAAAATTATGAACTGATGGAAGAGCGGAAATTTGTCTGGGAAGACCTGAGTAAGGACGAAATGAAACGGCGTATCCTTGCAGCAGGAAATGTGTACAATAAGGAATTAACCCAACACATGATGTCCTTATTCGGAGAACAGATGAAAGACGGCGTAAAAGACAAGGTAATGGGTATTCTTTCCGCATTTAATCCATTAAGTGTCCTTAGAAAAATAAAAGAAAAGGTAGCCTGATGGCAAATGATCTATTGAAATGCGGTTTTGTCATTGTTGATTTACTGGATGACACGGAAGTACAGCAGTTAACTTCGTTAACACAAAAATACCTTACACAACCCGGACAGGATTTCATCTCCTCTTCCCACTTTTTATCCATGGACGATTCAAAGCAAATCAATCATGAATTGCATTCCATCATTCAACCCAAGACAGACATCCTATTTCCTGCGCTTGAGTTGCTGGGCGGTACTTTAGCCACCAAGATTAAAGGGAAAGATATTCTCAAGGCGCACAACGACTGGTCTATCGTGGATGAAACCATCCATAATTCCTATAATCTGTGGATACCATTGGTAAACACCGGCAAGGAGAACGGCACACTCGGGTTAATTCCAGGCTCCCATTTATGGAATAATAAATTAAGAGGATTGGGTATTCCAGGCGATTATGAATCCTATACCCATCAATTCCTCGGCATCGGATATGAACCGGCTTTAAATGCAGGACAGGCTATCTTATACAATCACAAACTCATCCACTACTCCAGGCCCAACAAGACTGATCAGCCCAGAAATACAGCCATCATCGGGATGAAAGATAAGGAAGCTGGCTTACAGGTTTCATTCTCTGCGGACAACAAAACAATTGAAACCTATCGGGCGACAGAAGAAGATTTCTACGGATTTGATGTAAAAAAAATCAGCAGCCATAACCAGCAATTACCGACTGTTCCTCTTTATACCGAAAGAATAGGTTGGGAAGAAATACGAACAAAGTTCAACAGCCACTTACCGGAAGAGTTCTCTAATCTTTTCTGCAAAAGAGAATCTCTCATTTCCAAACTGCTTCATAAATTTAAATTTTCCTACTGAAGGAGGATAGTAGTCTATTGTGGATAAGAACTGACCGTTAGCCGGCCTGCGGTAAATATCCTTATGAAATCTTTGAAAGCGAGTAAAAAGTCTTCCGGCATCAGATACCGTTCTATTTCCTTTTTTTCATTCTTGAAATGAAACAACATAGGGGCGCCTTTGGTCTTCACACCGGATGTGATGGCGATTCGTATCTTCTCACTGAGATTCGGGGAAGAATAATGAATAAGGCTTTGATTCAGAATAACCGCATCACCCGCTCTGGCATTCGTTGGCACGGAGCATTTGATGACGGTGTCAGAATATTGCTGAAAATAAAAAGGAATAGTGGGTGCACGCAGGCTGAACACTTTTGTTGTCTGACTTTTCGGAACTACATACAACGTGCCGTTTTTCTCGTTCGTATCGCACAACGGCGTCCATATGTTGATTGCAACAGACTTTGTCTCATCGACGATGGTCCAGTCCTGATGCGGAGCGAGGTCTGAATTGTTCCCGGGTGTTTTATATAAAAAGAAGACCCGAAATACGTATAGTTTTCAAAGACTCTTTCAAAATAGGGCAGAAAGATGGGAAACAAGCTATCCCTGATTTTGAATTTCAGTTCGATGTCACTCAATCCGGAAGAAGCCCCGAATTGATTCTCCCGAAGCTCCGTATGCATCTCATAAAACAATGCAGTCAGCTTATCAACATCCTCCTTTTCCAGAAATGGGATGATGACATATCCTTCCGTATCGAATCGTTCCTGAAGTTTGCTGTCTTTGAATATCTTGGGATACATGTTGATTAGAATGAAAACAATGATTTAATTTTTTCAAATAAAGTTTCATCGGGAAGCGGTCCGTATTTCGCCTTCAGTATGGCCGGAGTCAGCACCGGAAAATCATACTCAGTAAATCCAATGCTCCTGCCGATTTTAGGTCTAAGCATGTTGGACTGATTATCAAACTGCTGATAGGAAGTAAAGAAATCACCTTCCTGTTCAAACAGTTCGATTTTATTTTTTCCCCTGTCGTTATAGGTGATGGTAATCTTTGCATCCTTATGGGTAACAAAAACATTCGTCGCAATACGTGTTTCTTTGGAGCGGTTAACCGGCGAAAAATGGAGAATGCTGTTGTCGAACAGGATGGCCTCTCCTGCTTTCATATAGACCGGTTGCATATAGCGTTTAACGACATCCACGTATTTGTCATAAATATTTGGAATGGTAGCTGAACGATAGGTGGGAAAAATACGATGACTTTCAGGTATCAGGTATAAGGCGCCATTCTCTGGAGTCGTATCACATAAGGGCGACCAGATATTCATTCCCATAAATGCCGATTCATCCACCAGTGTCATATCCTGATGCACCCCCAGTTCACTGTTATTATCCGCATGCTTGACAATATAACTTCCCATATAGGTTTTATAGTCCGACAGCAATTTTTCGAGATGTGGCCGGGCTGTTTGAATTATTTCATTGCTGGCTTTAATGCGGTATTCGTTATCCGTAAAATAGGTCGTTGGCTGAAAGCCATGTTTATTCTGTGATGTGATATCGTAATAGAATTCAGTCAGATGCCTGATATCTTCTTTGGTGTAGAAAGGGAGAATGACGTAACCTTCTGTAAACAGCCGCTGCTGCCACTCCTCGTTCTTCAGTATTCGTTTATTATTCTCAGTAAAGTCAAACATGATTAGCGTTTTGAGATATGAACGTTAGCATCTTCTATAAGACGCAATATTTGCTTTTTAGTAATGGAAGCCGGAAAAGCCAGTTTTTCCAGGCCGAGGAACTGATTCGGAGGACAAGGCGGCCGTTTCATGATATCTTCACTCTCCCAAAAGCTCCGCTCCACGCGGTATTTCTCCACGCTGTCTTCCGGCGTTTGCCTGTCTTTAAAATATTCCACCATCTTGAAATCCTTAGGCAGCAGCGTCGTGGTGATGGCCACCCTCGTTTCATCGGATAAGTTAGGTGAAGAGGCATGTATCAGTGCCGTATCCCAGCAAAGGATATCGCCTTTTTTCATATATACCGGCTGCATGTGCTTCCACAGTGTCTTGGCATGTTCTTCCAGCGGCCAATGTACATTCAGCGACCGTTGATGGTTTCCCCATAAATGACTGCCGGGCAATACATAAATCGCTCCGTTTTTATCCGTTATATCACATAAAGGAATCCAGACAAAAAGTCCGTTCTCTTTTGTCTCATCTACTACCGGTGCATCCTGGTGCGGGTTGAGTTCACTGACTTTGGATGGTGGCTTGATCTGAAACGCGCCGGTGGTATTTTCATCGTAAATAGCCGCATTAAAAACAGATGGCAGAAGATCTTTTGAAAAAGCGCCTATATTACTCATCACAAAATTCCTGATATCAGGAGAACGGAAACGCCCGCTGTTTTGAAATTTATCCGTTATAGAGTATTCCGGGAATTCTGTAAGGTTCTGATAGGTAGTTTCTAAAAAAGATAACTGCTCCTTTGTTACCGCATCTTTTATCAAGAGATATCCGTCCTGTTGAATTGACTGGTGGCTGTCAGCTGATGTAAAATAATTCAATGGTAAAACCCTGTCAAATTTTACATTCAGAGGCTTGGAGAAAACAGTATTTAAAAGTCGTCGGATCATCAGCAGTCAGATTTATTAATTAATTCCAGGATATCCTCTTTGGTATAATAGTAGTTAATCTTTTCTTCTTTTATAACGGGATACTTATCTGATGGGCTATTGCATACATTCTCATCAGTGAAGTAATCTTCGTCAATATTAAACGACTTCGCATAATCAAACATCCCTTTTCTTTCCTCTATCACGGTAATAAGATTTTGATCTTTGGGAATGGTAGAAATCTGAATAGCCAACCGTTCCTCGTTTGTTCTGTTTGGAGTTGATCCATGTATCAATGCAGGATCAAAACAGATGACATCTCCTATCCCTGTTTGAACGGGAGTCATATTCTTCCATAAGATATCATCCACATAATTATCAAACTTCCATTTCACATGAAAGTTCGACCTCAGATGATTCCCCCACAGATGACTCCCTTTCAGAACATGCAAACAGCCGTTTTCAACCGTTGTATTACTGAGCGAGATCCAAAGGACAAGGGAATATGACCGATTTTCATCGACTAAATTGGGATCCTGATGAGGCCGGGAGCCGGACGTAGATAATGCAGGATTAATGCAATAACCAACACTTATGGGAAATCTAAGCCTTTCATCCTTTAAAAACCTGTGCAAGGCTGGTTTAACAACCTCAGTCACCGATTCTCTGGTTATTTTCTTTAAATCTCTTGACTTGAACGAAACGCTGTTTACGTAGCAATCTGTCTTTTCAAAACTTACATCGCCATTCATATGTTTATAGATGCCCAACAATTGGTTAACTTCGTTTTCGGTAAATATTCCTTTAAAATGTACAAATCCATTCTTTATCAGTTGCCGATGCTCTTCGTCAGATTTCAATAGTTGTAAATTAAAATTCCTGTTTTGCTTTGCAGAAACCCTTTTATAAAATATTCTTTGAAGTAAATCATTCATCAGTTCCTCTTAAATGGATTGAACTTATTTACAAGACTGTAAATATCATCTTTAAACTTTTCCTTCTTCTTTAAACGCAGAAACCTGTCAATATAGGGTATATTTCTTTGCTGTACGGTTATATTGTACTGATCTAATTTTTCCTGTACACTCCCCCATGATGTATCATAGCTTCCGAATGGCTCTTCCCCTAAGACTTCATAATTGTCAATCTTAACCTGTTTATCTTTACACATCTCTAAAATAGACGGATTATTGTATTGAATCAGGAAATCCTTATCCGCTTTAAATTTAATTATGCTGTGTTCCGCTTTTGCAGGATTTCTGATATACAGAACGGTTTGAGCATTTTTCTTTATGAAACTGATATTGATGGCATATCGGACGTTTCTGGAATAATTTGCAAAGGAACCATGTACCGTGTTATTAAAGAAAAAAACCATTTCACCTGCTTTCATATCCAGTATATCCAGGTATTTCATTAACTCTAATTCGTTTTTACAACCGGGGAATATGAGAGCGGGAATGGGAATGCTCTCTTATAATCATAAAAACGATGGCTTTTAGGGATAAATCCGATAGATCCGTTGTCAATATCTGTATCTACCAGCGGTACCCAGCACATAAACGAGGGTACTTCCGGTTCTTCGGTATAGGTAAAATCCTGATGGGCACAAATTAAGAATCGTTCTGTTGGATTCTTATTGACAAAGGAGGCAGAGAAATAGTCATATTCGTCCAGCAGGTCATTGAAAAACGGCATTAATATTTCTGTAAGATTATCCTGCATCATTTTTCGTGCCTGGTATATCGGAATTCATACCGACATTAAAGTCACATCCGACAAAATCTGGAATCTTCAGTGAATTATCGAGTTCAATCAATTTATTAACTGCTGACGAATCTATAGAACCGTACTTAACATACCCTCTATCTTTAAAGTGTTCGTCAATCTCTGTATTTTTGAATATTTTCATATTTAGTTTTCAGATAATCCTATTAACCGATGAACATCTTTCATGCTGTACAAATTATTCAGTTTCATCTTTTTGCTGCGCCTGTATCTGTCTGACGGCTTATTAAAAAGAAATTCATCCATGTAAAAACTCTCATCGATTTCATACTGATAACCTTCATTCTCTCCGGAACTGAAGTAAGTGATCATTTTCTCCTGAACAGGTAAGACAGGTATATTTACAGCTATTCTGTTTATATCCGTTGTATTCTTGTTAGATGCATGAATCAGTGCGGCATCAAACACAATCAAATCACCTAATTTCGTCTCAATGGGTATCAGGTATTTCCATAATTCTTCAGAAAAACGTTCAAACGCCCAATCCATACTGACAGACCTGTTCTTATTTCCCCAAAGGTGGCTTTTAGGCAATACATGCAAGCAACCATTCTCCATATTTATATCTGACAACGGAACCCAAACAATCAGAGAATAGCCCGTACTCTCATCCACATATGCCGGATCCTGATGCGGATTACAGGGATGAATGGCATTGGGCGGATTAATACAAAAGGCCGCTCCGAAAGGAGAAGATATATTCTCCGTAATTAAGAAAGAACTCAAAAACGGCCGGATGACCGGCTTTGTGTTCGTTTGTATATCGGTCAGATGTACATATCCAACTGTTTCTAATTTTTGCTGATGAATATCTGAAACGAACATTTTAGGGTTAAATGTTCTGTGACTTAGTTCAATAATTTTATCCTTACCAGAAAATATTTTCAGGATATCTTTAAACATTTGCCGGATATTTTTCAATATTACTGATTATGAACTCTTCTGTCAGCCTGACGGGATATTTTTTATGTTCTACTATCTTTCTGTAACCTTCAGGTCTTCCCCATAAGTTGCCCTTATACCAGTATTTCTCATCAACGATATATTTTTCTATCTGGTCTTTGGGCGTTTTCTTATCTAAAAAATACTGCACATGTTCCGCCTTCTTTTCAATTATGCACATATTAAATGCAATCCTGATCTTTTCTGTGGTATTTTCCCCTGAAGCATGTATCAATGCTGAATCAAACAACAGTACATCTCCTTTATTCACCATTACAGGTATCATTTTTTCCCATAACAACTTGCTAAAATCTTTCAATGGCCAGCTTGGATACTGGCTGGACCTTTGCCAGGCAGCCCATAAATGACTGCCGGGAATGGCAAAAAAGGTGCCGTTTTCAGATGTCATATCAACCGTTGGAATCCAGGCATACGTTGTAGTACCCTTATATTCATCGATTATGGAACAGTCCTGATGAGGTGCGAACCAGCAACCTTTATTCTTCACAATAATCCCGCCTCCGAAATCATATCTGCACAGATTCTCATCCAATACATCCTTAAAGATATCCTTGCTTACATCGTTTACCACATTTATCGCAATCGTATGCGCCTCCTGCCCGAAAGCTATTGTCGTCTGCAGCTTGTCAGATTCAAAATAGCCCGGCAACGCCTTTATCTTTTCAAACGCGTCTTCCACTTTACGGATATTTTCATCCGACACAATACTTTTGATTATTGTGTAGCCGTTCCTTACATATTCATCCCTGTTTTTCCCGTTTATGATGTATAAGGGATTTATCTTTCGTTCCTGACCGACAAAATCAGATTTTGTTTCTTTCTTAAAGAGATTAAATAAGTTTAGCATAATTTAAATTTTTAATAAATTCTCAATGTCATTTTTAGATACCGGATTAATAAAATTATAATCACCGGTGGTATATTTATAATTCCTTAAGGTACTCACCTTGCCGCCATCTAACCAACAGTCATTGTCAATATCATATTTAATAAATTTTTTATCCTTTAACAGGTATTCTACTTTAGAATGATTTTTTGGGAGCAGTGCTCCGGCTAAAGAAATCCTGTCTTCGCTGGTTTTATTCATAGAAGAAGCATGTATGATAGAAGTCTCAAAACAGATGACATCGCCTTTATTGACAACCAGAGGAATCATTTTTTCCCAAAGATACATATATTGCTTACGGAATGCCCAGGGGATATGCTGTGACCTATAAAAATTCCCCCACAGATGACTTTTGGGCAATACATACAGGGGCCGTTTTCCATGGTTATGTTGCATAAAGGAATCCAGATAAAAACACCATATCCCACCGTTTCGTCAATGACCGCACTATCCTGATGCGGATGCAGTACGCTGTCTTTTCCGGGCGGTTTTATAAAAAATGTACCGCCATCGCCCAAATCACAATTAGATGTATTGGAAAACCTGGCCGCAACCGCTGACATAAACTTCTTAATAAATTCAAATATTAAAGTCTGTGTCTGTTTACATTCAAAATTCCCTGCACTCTCAAATTTCTTATCTACCTTATAGGATGGGAGTGATTTTATTTTCTCAAAAAATGTCCGTGCCTCATTGAGCTCATCCTCATTGATAATGTCTTTGATTACGACATAGCCATTTTCTTCAAAAAAATCTTGTGTAGCTGAATCTAAAAAATAAGCAGGTGTAAAATTTCTTTGGACAGGTTTTATCGTATGTTTTTTAATGAAGAACATGCCTTATTATTAATTGCCGCCGACTATATCAATAAAGTTTGATTTCGATATATAATGACTATACCTAATTTTCTCAATCACAGCTGGATGGTAACGTTCGGGTACGATGTCCGGAATGCCATAATGCCCTTCCAGCCAGAAACTTTCATCAACCGTATATTTTTCAATATACTTATTGTTGTTGTTTATGCGCTGATAGTGAATTAGTGGAAAGTTTTTAGATGCAATGCCTGTATTCATGGCAATTCTCGTATCATTTGTAAAATTTGGCAGTGAAGCGTGAACCAAAGAATTATCAAATAACACCAAATCCCCCTTATTTAAATGGATCGGTATCATGAATTTTAGGATTTCATCCCGCAGGTTTTTAAGAGGGGGATTCGCTTTGATCATGCGTCCGCTGCCACCTGAACCATTTATGGCTTTTAGGCAAAACCAGCAAAGCGCCGTTTTTTATCGTTAATATCTGTTGTCGGTATCCATGCAAAAACGGTAGATGCCTGCAGTTCATCAACTAATGGGATATCCTGATGGGCATAAAATTCTTTTTTATCCTTATTGAACTTTATAACCAGAACATTCAGCAAATCATGATATATCTTATCAGTGAAAAATATCTTATCCAGGATATCCTGATTCACCTTCCGCAGATCCTGGTGTATGTGCTTTTGAATATCAAACCCATAATTGGCAGATGTGATAAAACCATCCACCTCATAAAAATTTTCATGAGCGGATAGTTTTTTATAGGACTCTAGAATGACATCTATCGAATCCATGTCTACAACATTTCTTAAAACGACATAGCCATTTTCAGATATAAAATCCCGGTCATCCGGATTTTTAAAATAATCGTATCTTAAATCTACGGCAGCAGGCGAATAGTGATGGAAGATGTTCGCGATTCGGTCTTTAAGTCCCAACATACTCAAAAGTACTAAAAAATAATGAGATTACAATCCCCAACCGGATACTTTAAAAATTTATACAAACCGGCGCTTCGCCACTATTCACTAGTTAGAAGTGTTAAAAATCTAATAGGATAAATCCTAAGCAATTGGGGAAATGAGATACTAACAATATTTTATACTGATAATGTGTTACATTTAGTATGAGTATCCTGTTCCCGGTGCGTATTCATTATTTGAATTTAGATTTTTTGAGTACATTGCAGTGTAAAAACAGACCGTTACCTGACTTAAATAAATGATGGACAAATACAAGAACATAAAGATAATTAACAGTTTATATGTATCTATTTTATTTATTTCTGGCATTTATTTTGGAAAAATCCGCTCCGAACTTTTTGATGGTGCCGATAGATTGTATGAAGCCATCGCCTTTAAACACAATTTTTTCGGGCACTATCGTTTTTCTACGGCCATCAATGGAATCCTGCCGTGGATAATCGCGCATTTGGATGGTAGCCCGCAGTGGATACTATATGGGTTTCGTCGTATTATTGCTGTATCTGAAACTATATCAAAAAAACGATTATCCATTAGTAAAAATATTCTCTTTGCTGGGAATTGCCTTCCTGCTAAAAATAGTCTTATTTTCATCAGGCTACGAAAAAGGGATCATACTCAGGATCTTAGAATTTAAAAACAGGCTCGGCAGCCTTTTCCATTCTCCTTTAATCCTTACTTTCCTCAAAAGTCTTTATACCATCAATATTGTCGTGACTTTTGTATTTCTGATCACTTCTTATATACTTATAAAACTAAGACACGCAAAGCTGTTGTTTCTTATTGCAGTGCATATATTGCTGACACTACTGTATATCACCTTTTTCTTTCCCGAATATCCTTATACTTTTGGGCCGGAAGGCTATATAAAAGGGGCAAACATACTGTTATCCATAGCTTTCATGGACTATTTCTTATACAATGCGGATTTTTCAGAAATGAGAAGGAATACCGTCTTAGGCATTACGTATATTTCTACTTTTATCATCATCCTGCTAAATGGGGTAAATTATAAGATCTATTTTAATAATCTGAAGGTTATAGCAAACAACATTGACAAGAACACCATATATGTATCTGCTGATGCTGAAAACCTGGAACATTATTATATCTTACATCGGCATTCTGCCCTCATAAACTCTACAGAAAATGGTAAGTGCTGCTATTTTCAATACGTGAATGATTCCTCAGACTATATCAACCCTGTAATGGCTAATGATATAAAAAATGGTAAATTATGTTTTGGAGACATGCCAATCATAACTGCTCCGGATATGGAAACCAAAAGGGTGTTAGACAATCAGTTTTTTTTAATCTTCGACTTAACCAATTTAAAAACAAGGTTTCGTTTCAAGGAATACATGTACCATAATATAAAAGATACTAAAAGTAAAAAAGGATGAAGGTAACTTTCTTAGGCATAGGAACCAGACAATTAGGCATCAGTCAATTAGCCGCTGTTGTAAGAAAAGAAGGACATATTCCAAGTGTTGCATTCAGCGCCCAGTTATTTAACGACAGGTTTGTATTACAATTCCCATCAATTGCCAAATATTTTGATGATACCCAGGATGCTATTGATAAAATAAAAGAAATCAATCCGGATGTGATAGCCTTCGGCGCATTGACATCGACCTACCAGTGGGGATTAGACGTCATTAATGCAGCAAAAGAATTCAACCCTGCAGTCAAAGTTATCTTTGGCGGCGTGCATGCCTCCGCAGTTCCTGACTTGCTGATCAAGCAGCCTAATATCGACTATGTCGTGATAGGTGAGGGTGATGCTGCCCTGCCATCCATTTTGAAGGCCCTAGAAACCAACAACGATACCGATCCCATCATTAATACAATCTATAAAGACAGAAATGGCAAGATAATCAGGGGTAAACGTGGCGCTTTCATCCAGAATCTGGATGAAATCCCCTTTCCGGACAACAGTATCTGGGACGATTATGTCCGGCTGGGAGACAAGTACATAACGATGGCAACAAGAGGATGCCCTTACAGGTGTTCATTTTGTTTTAATAACTTTTTTGCTAAACTGCCTGAAGAAGAACCCGGAAAATATGTCAGGTTAAGAAGTGTAGATCATGTGATTGCAGAGCTGAAATATGCAAAAGAACGGTATAACATCAGGATCATTGACTTCGAAGATGATGTCTTCGGCACGCAAAAGAAATGGCTGGTAGAGTTTTGTGAAAAATACAAAAAGGAAATTAACCTGCCTTTTATGCTCCTGACCCATCCTAAATTCATGGATGACGAAACAGGCAGGCTGCTTGCTGAAGCCGGGTGTAAAAAAATACAGATGGGCATACAGAGCATGGATGAATCTTTTAAGAAAGACTCCCTGCTGAGATACGAAAAAACGGAAGATATAGAGAATGCGTTAAAGGTAATGCACAAATACAACATAAAAGTCAATGTAGATCACATGTTTGGCTTACCTCACGAACCCATCTCTGCACAGGAAGCTGCCTTAAACCTTTATGCCAATAACCATATCAACAGGATTCAGACATTCTGGACATGTTTTCTACCAGGCACCCAGTTAATGGACGAAGCAATAGCAGAAGGGGTATTGAATCAACAACAGATTGATGACATAAACGAAGGACGGGAGTTTTATTTTTACAGAAACGTCCAGAATGTAAAGGACATATCATTACAAAACCTATATCACGCTTATGAGTTTATCTTCAAGATCATGCCGATTCTTCCATTCTTTATCAGGAGAAGGATAAAACCTAAACATGTTTTATGGATTCCCAAGCCTTTAAAAGCCATTGTAATTTTTTCTTTGACATGGCGATTGGGCTGGGTAGCTTTCAGCCTGATTTCATTGCTTACTTCAACCATAACGTATTTCACATTACCAGGTATTTTCTAAAAAGAATCGGAATCAATATCCTTGCTACAAAACCAAAAAAAGACGAAAATATCATCACCTGCTTTAATGATTATCGTGAAAGCAAAAGGGCGAAAGAGAGCAAAAACTTACAGCACCAGGATTAGGTAAATGAAGATGCCTTGCAAAAAATCAAGGGGTAAATAGTATTTCTACAGAATACCTGTTCTTATGGTTCGTCAGCCCGTTAATTTTACAAATAGTTAAATTATAACTGCTTGCATATTGCTCAAAAAAGGGATAATCCACCTGTAATTTACGCTCACGTCTGTTGATCACCGTTTCCTTAAGGTACTTAGCAATAAATTTTAAATACCTGAACAAATATTTTCTTTTTACTGCATCAAACAGTATTTCAATAAAATCCATAAGCATTCTGTGGCGTAAAGGGATAATATCAGCAATCAAAACCCGCACCGCTCTCCTCTTCTTTTGGGCTGACAATCTGAATATATCTAAATATTCAGTAAGCTGGTCCAGTGATCGGAAGTACTGTATGACACTGAGTGTAATCACCTGATTAATATCCTCTGAACTCAACAACTCTATGAGATCATGAAAGCCTGTAATTTGCTGTACAGACACATTGCTTTCGTTTTGGAACAGGTGTTTACATTTTTCTACATAGATGGATGAAGCATCAATGCCTATTATTTTCTTACAATCGTCTTTAAGAAGCTGAATAAGGACACCCGGTCCGCAGCCATAATCTAAAAGAACATCTGCACTTGTATGGGGATATCTTTTACGAAAATTTTCATAGAAAACTTCAGTAGTCAGACCCATTACTTCATCAAATTCCGGATTTTCCTTATTCCAGTAATCATTCCAGCTGTTATACTTATCCATTTTAACCCTCATAAAGATATTCGAATGAAAGGAAGATTGTGCTATCATGAAAACAAAATAGGCATTAGTTATTCAACTTATCACCTGCGGATAGATGCTTTTCAAAAGTATAACTATCTATAAATTCAGAAAATGTATAAAACTCCGCCCCCCCCTCCAGCATCTTATCCAGGTATGCCTTAAACCTATCAGCCATCTTGTTTCCACTATTATTTACAATATACCATGGCATCCCGTATTTCTCATCGGATAAATCCATAAACTCCCATGGGTGAAAATAAATATTTATATACTTATCATTCCTAAGTGTAACTTTCGTCAACCACATATATAGCCTAAATGGCATATTGCGGAACGACAACCAGAAAAGCGGTATCCTGCAAAAAGGAGTCACTGAAGCAGGTATCTGGACCACATCATTTTCGACAAAGTACGTTCTCGGTTTTCTGTAATAATTATATCTACCGGGTAAGTAGGTAGGATTGATAGAGCTATTATAGCTGTAGCCGGCCAAATGTACATCCAAGGATTCTATGTAACGCATTCTTGCCATCCTAAAACCTTTCACCGGCATGCCTGTCATGACTTCTAAAGCCTCTTTTGATATCCGCAGGTCTTCCTTCTTAAATGCAGAATGACTGTATCCGTGAGATGCTACCTCATGCCCTTCCCGTACAATCCGTCCTATAATATCTGATGCATTCTGTGCAAATGCAACTGTACAAAAAAATGTAGCCTTAATCTTATATTCATTTAAGATGTCCAGTATGATGCTTGTCCCATTTTTCGAAACAAGAACCTGCTCTTCGAATGAAATCTCTTTACCAAACTCCATCGGCACATCAAACTCTTCAATATCAAAATTCAGCAGTATCATATTGTAATGTTTTTGCATACTACTTGTATCAATATGGCTTTATCTGAAACAAATAATAAAGCTGATTTCAAGTGATTATGCAATTTTACCTGAAACAGGTTTATCATCTTTAAAAATAGTAATTTTGGTTTCATTATCCGGTAAAAAAATTGATTATTTTCTGTCCTGTGTTGAGTATATTTTCAATTTCGTAAAAATTTCTCCCATCTTTCCTTTCTCCGGCGGTTTTCAGGAAAACCCAATGATTATATTGACCAACCGATATTTCCAAATCTGCAGGTAAAAGATACGAAATGCGGATTCAGGTTTTTATAAGGCTGGATATAATTAATACCCGAAAAAATAACCATATTATACCAAACCATCGGGTTTAATGTTTTTTCTATTTTTCCGCATTAGTTTGAAATCTTACACATTATCTTATCTTTGTGCAGAGTACAGGTTTATGAATATCAAGCGAAGCCTCATAAAATTTGCACAAAATCAGCCGGCAATCGCATCATTGGGATATTCCGTTCTCAGAAATTTTTGGAATGTGCAGGCTAATTTCGTTGATTATGGATATCCTTCAGATCCCGGCAAAGCTTCCATCAGTTATGACAAAGTTGTAACCTACAATAAGAACAGGCCATTTGGCCCTAAAAAACGAATTTGCTTCGCTCCGTTTAACAACCTTCATTTTCAGATAAATGGAGATGTATCCAGCTGCAGTTTCAACTACGATTTTATTATCGGCAACATCACCACCAGCTCTATAAAAGAAATCTGGACAGGGGAGAAGGCTGCCAATTTCAGAAAAACACTTGCAAATTATAACTTTCATAAATGTATTTCCTGTCAGAATGTACTGGATGCGGATAATTACAGTTCATTCCCTCCGCTGAAATATGATATGCATTCCAGCGATGATGAATCGTATCCAACACAAATGTCATTTGAGATGAGCGACTTGTGCAACTACGAGTGTATCATGTGCAATGAAAACTTCTCCTCCTTAATCCGAAAGAACAGAGCGAATCTGCCGCCGCTAAAATTCAGATATCCCGATTCCTTTTTGACGACTTGAAGGAATTTGTACCGCATCTTAAAATCGCTACATTCATCGGTGGTGAACCGCTGATTATAAAGCAATATTTTATCATTTGGGAAATGATATTGAAACTCAATCCCAACTGCATCATTCACACCCAGACAAATGGAAGCTATCTGCCTCCAAGGTTTTTAGAGATGCTGGAATCCCGGCAGTTTGATATAGGACTATCCATAGACGGTATTACGAAAGAGACATTTGAAAAGATCAGAATCAATGGAAAATTTGAAGAGGTTCAGCAGAATCTGCTTATCCTAAAAAAATATATGGATGAGGGCAAAATAAACATGAATATCAATTTCTGCCCACTGACCTTAAACTGGAATGAATTACCCGGCATGGTTAAATATGCTTCCGAATTAAACATTTCGCTTAAGATTGTAAACGTAGAAAATCCGAGGCATTTATCGCTTCATCATAAGAATGCGGCTTACCTGAATCAGGTGCTGAAATTATTAAAGGATACACATTTTGGCACCATCCGTAATGCCAGTGACATTATCCCCCAAAAAAATATTAAATCATTTTTTGACTTCATCAAACATGTAGAATTCTTGAAAGACAGCGCGGATAAACGGGAAGCCTATTTTCAAAACCTGCTTGTGGATACCCCGGAAAAAATGAATACGCTTTTCCTGCAATTATTCCTGACCAACAGGCTGTTCGACAATTTCGCACCTGAAACAAGAAAGGAAATAGTAGACGACCTGTCTGATTTTATAAAAAACAAGACGGACAATTCAACCCTTCAGACAAGGGTAAAACTCAGAATTTACTACATGCTTGTATTTTTGACCATACCGCAGAAAGCGAGTCCAGTACCAACATGTCAGCAGCATTGAAGATATTAAAAGACGCAGCAGAAGAATTCTATCTCCTAGAAGCCGGAGAAGCGGGCCTCTACTGATTTTCACCACATTTTCCTGAACGTATCCTCCGATAGTTCCTTCTGGTAATCAATATAACCGGTTTCTTGTTTCCTTCTGTAAAAAAACAGTGCGACGGGACACAACACGATTAAGTAGAAAATAAAAAACAACATATATCTCAGCCACAATCCGATTTTATTCAGGATATAGTCCAACGTTTTGATATAAAATGCTGATAATTTACCAGAAATCAATGGCAATACAAGTAGCAGTGCTGAGAAATACATCAACCCCTGATTGTGTTTATACAATCCGATAATAGTGAAAACAACAACCTGTATATAAATAACCTTGTATTGCTTAAAGTAAGATAGTATTCCGGTTTTCATGTCAATTATTTTTAGTATCAAATCCTGATACGGTTTTAACCTTTTTTTTCCAATCAATTTCTTTTATTTGAGCTGACAATATTGCAGCCACCAGATTATAGCCTTCCGGACGGAAATGTGCATCTTTCTTCCAGTAATACCTGCCGGTAAATTCATTTTTCTGCCGGATACCATTAACGTCAAACAGTTCCAATAAATTTATATCATACTTCATAAAACCCGAAATATGCTGTTTCTGTGTCAAAAATTCGTTTTTATGTATCACTTCATCCTTCGCAGGAATATACATGGTCAGCATTTCAATCCCCTGATTGTTTAATTGCTTTTTCGATAGCATTAAATCATTTTGCAAATAATCCAACAATACCTCCCTGCGCCTTCTAGTAGTTTTCGGTGGATGGAGACAGGAAAAATCGTTGTGTTTCATGATACCAAAATAAAACAATCTGAATATATGACTAACCGCAAACGGATACTCTTCCATTGGAATTCTACCCTGATGCATCATTACCTGGATATCCCATAAATCATTGCTGTAAACTGCACTGATAACAATATCAGGATTAAACTGCAGAAGCCTCCTGTATAAGAATTTCTGTTCATAAATCGGGTTTGAACCGGAGATTCCGCCATTTATAACTGTAAACTTGCAACTGTCCTTATCTGTGTTTAATTTCTGTTCCAATAAAATGCTTACTGTGGAATCGTCTGGTGTACCATCCCCTTCAATAAATGAATCTTCCAATAAAACCACCCTTATCTCTTTTTCCGATTTATGCAGGGGGGGCAATTTACCCCTTAATCCTAATTGATTATAGTTGCATTTATAGGTAAACTCCCTCCTGTTTACTACCCTTTGTGAATTCGGCAGATTACCTTCATCAAAGACAAACCTTGCCTTCTTAAAACCAAACTCCTGAAGAAAAGTACACTGTATTTTTCGTTTACACTCCGAGAAATAGATTCCTTTATCGTTTTCCATAAAATTATTCAAGAATGTAAACGGAGGAATAAATGTCATAGCAAACTCTACCAAAACAAATACAATAATCACATTACGGATATTCCAGATTAGTAATTCTTGCAAATTGTTATTCTTTATATGACCTGCTAAAAAACCTAAGAGTGCATAAATACAATAATAAAACAAACAGGTTGTAACAAAAGTGGAAATACCGTAATAGTACAATACAAATGCGTGGATTGATGATACTATAAGAATAATATATCTGCCGTATTTTCTCATTTATAAAAAATCACATCTTCTATAATCAGTACATCCATACCCGTCTTCACAAAACATCGATAGGCATCTTCCGGAGTACAGACAATAGGTTCATCTTTAATATTAAAACTCGTATTAATCAGTATTCCATAACCGGTCTGTTGTTTAAACGCCTGTATCAGTTTCCAGAACAACGCATGCTGCTCTTTGTTAACCGTTTGAATTCGAACGCTAAAATCGACATGTGTCACTGCCGGTATGTCTGACTTGATAAAATATAACTTCTCATTCAGAGAATAATTATTATAATCTTCAGGAATTGTCGTTCGTCGTTCCTGTTTTACAGCATGCACCTGAAGCATATAGGGTGAACTCCCTGAAAAATGGAAATACTGTGCAATGTCTTCTTCTAAAACAGCCGGTGCAAAAGGCCGGAAGGATTCCCTGTTTTTTATCTTCAGATTCAGATGCTTCTGCATTTCGGTATTCCTGGCATCTCCGATAATACTGCGGTTTCCAAGTGCTCTTGGACCAAACTCCATACGCCCCTGAAACCAGCCTATCACTTTTCCTTCCGCCACCAATGCTGCAGTTCTCCGGCACAACTCATCCTCATCATTGCAAACAAAATGATTCGGATGTATTCTTTTTACTTTTTCCAGTTCTGCCGGAGTAGCTGCATTTCCTAACAGACTGTTATGCATGGCATCCGGGAACACGACATATCTGTCTTTCTTAAAATGAATATGATAGGCGGCCAGCGTCGCACCCAATGCTCCGCCTGCATCACCGGAGGCTGGCTGTATAAACAGTTGACTGAATAAATTGCTTCGCTGTATGATCCCATTGATAACGCCATTCAGCGCCACACCGCCCGCTAAACATAAATTCTCAGCCTGCGTAACTCTTTTCACCTCTCTGCATAGTGCAAGGACAGCCTTCTCTGTTACTTTCTGGAAAGCAAATGCCAGATTACAATGGCTTTGTGTCAGGGCATCTTCAGCCTGTTTTTTCCGAATCCCAAACAATTTAGCCCATTTTTTATCATCCACCATCCGAAGGGCGTAGGGATAGGAAAAAAAGTCCATGTTCAATTGATAGCTGCCATCATCCTGAATGGTGATGAGCTCGTTTTCAATAATATCTACAAAATGTCTGACTTCATCTGAATCCGGGTTACCGTACGCAGCCAATCCCATCACCTTATACTCATCACTGTTGACCTTGAATCCCAAGAAATAGGTGATGGATGAATACAGCAACCCTAAGGAATGCGGAAAATGGATTTCCTTTAATATCTGTATATCATTCTTATTTCCCTTCGCTAAAGAAGTGGTTGCGAACTCTCCTACCCCATCTATAGTAAGTATGGCAGACTGTTCAAACGGAGATGCAAAAAATGCTGATGCGGCATGCGATAAATGGTGCTCGGAAAAAAGTAAGGGTATTTTCATTATATCCGCTTCTGGAGCAATTTTCTTTAGCGCTTTACGGATTTCTGATTTAATAAACAATTTCTTGCCCGTCCAGGAATTCATCGCAAGAATGAATGAATATAATCCTCTCGGGGCATGCTGAAGGTAGGTTTCGAGAATCCGTTCGAATTTCAGAAATGGCTTTTCATAGAAAACAACGGCATCGATATCATCCATTGATATTTTACAGAATCCAAGACAATTCTTTATTGCGCAGGACGGGAACTGCTCATCATTTTTAATACGGGTAAAACGTTCCTCCTGTGCGGCATAAACGATAATCCCATTCTCTACAAGACAAATAGCCGCGTCATGATAATATGCTGAAATTCCAAGTATTCTCAATACATTCAATTTTAATCAAGTTGACGTATATTTGTATATCTGTTGCATAAATTTATGAAATTAATTAAGATAATTTTTATCTCTTTCGCCATATCCAATGTATTCCTTTTTACAGTACACCGGTAATGTACAGCTTTCCCAATTCCACCTTTCCGGTTTACTATTTTGCATTGCGTGCCTTTCTGATTGTTTTATCCTTCTATTTGCTCCTGCAGCTATTTGACAAATACATAAAACATATTTCAAGCAAGGGTAAGCAGGCGATCGCTTCTGCTATATTGATATTCCTCTTCTTCTTCTATACCGCTGAATTATTGCTGACCTTCTACCCGGAAACAAACGGACTCAATGACACCTATTGCTCCAAAAACTGGATGTATTATTATTGGAAACAAAATAAACAGAAGTTCAGGGATGTTGACTTTGAGAAACTGGCTGACATTGACAAACCTGCCATTGTGTTTACGGGAGATTCCTATACGGAAGGTCATGGAATAAAGCACCCGGAAGACAGGGTTTCAGACCGGCTTAGAAAAGCCTTTCCCCAATACACAATTTATAATGCCGGAAAATGCGGCTGGGATATACGACAGGAAAAGAGCCTTATAAAACAGCTTCCCGTCAAACCGAAAATCATCTTTTTGCAAATCTGTTCAAACGACTGGGATTACCTCGTCAACAACTCCAGTTATATTCAAGCCAAACAAACAGCACTTTTCGCTGATATGGATTTTTCCGTTTCAAATTATTCAATCTTGTTCAACTATCTGAAATCCAAGAGTGGTTTGCTGATGCAAAATTACTTTGGCTATCGACTTTCCGAGGAACAAAAAAAACAGATGACAGATAGGTTTAGGCTGTATGATTCTGCTGAAAAACTGCCCGCCAATCCATTTAAAGCCTTTGAATATTGCTTATCAAAAACAACATTAAGTGATGACTCCATTCAAGATGTCGTTTTCTCCCTATTTAAAGGCTATGACCCGTCACTCGAGCTGATGTTGAATCCGGTTTCATTCGAAAGCTATCTGTTTCAACTGGAAGATATACAGAGAATATGTACTTCCAGAAAAATAAAACTGGTGGTCATTCCCTATCCGTCATTAAACGATTTCTCCATGAATGTTACGAGCAAGTATATAAACCGCTATCTATGCAATCTGATTGAGCAAAGGGGTATCACATGCCTGAATATATATCCTGTATTAAAGAAGGCAAACCTTAAACGCTATACCGTCAACAGCAGTGATAACCATATAAACAAGGAAGCATCAAGGGTTGTAGCAGATGAATTAACATCTTATCTGAGATTGTATCAGCAGGAATTACAGTAATCCGCTTTCTGCCAGCACCTTCGCCACTGTTCTGCCCCAGAACCAGTTCCCTTTCGGCCGCATATGCAAATCTATTCTGTAGTAAAAGGAATCCAAAGGCATTTTACTATTATACAACTCCTCTCTGATGAAACCATCCAGATAGATGATATTAAACCCATTTTTATGTTCAATATTCGACTTGACAGGTGCGTAACTGAAATAGTTATTATACAATTCAGACGGGCCGGGAGAAAACACCAGTACAAACCTGGATTGGCGGGTATTACAAAAATTAATGTAGTCGTTAATTTTTTGTTCAATGGCGGCAAAGGCAAACCGAATATCTTCCTGACTCAGGTCATACGGATCTGCCTTAAAAGATTATGCGCAATGAACCGGAACAAATAGGAAAAAGAATAAAAATACTCCCAATTCTTACTGAGCCTGTACTTCAATTTCCCATTTTCTTTAAATCGTTCATCTCCACCTCTGACGGCTACATCATTGATATCCGAATAATTCAGGTTTAAAACAACCAGTCTCGGCTGCAGTGCAGGCTGTAAATGTTCCAGTAATTTATACGAATAAAATAAATCACTGCCCGAAACACCGCCATTAACGACCGTGTATCCCGCTTGTTGTTCACGGAGAAAATGTTCCAGTGAAGCTGCAACCGTAGAATCGGAAGGAGCTCCTACCCCTTCCGTATATGAATCTCCGAGTATCAGTATGTTTTTTGTATCGGCAAATGATTTAAGGGGCTTTTCCCGTAACCCCGATTCATTATGGTTGTTTTCATAGCTGTATTCATTGGTTTGCAACTGATGTTGATTATTGGGTTTTCCAACATACTGACCGTTTATCAGCCTGTTTTTCTCAAAATTATTCGAAAGATATGGCGCGAACAATGAATTGGATTTTAGTTCCATATAATTCAGGACTCCTTTCCCTGAAACCCTCAGATAGGTTTCTGTTACAAACAGCAGCACGACAATGGTACATAAATTATACTTTAACACCCTGCTGGTGATGAATAAAAAAGCTGACTGAAACAGGATGCAATAAAACAGAATTGTCATATGATAACCCGAAACACCTGTAGAAAAAAACCGAATGGAAAGAAAAATAAAAAGTGCGGAGATTAATATGAATAACCCGATCAGGAATTTGCTTTTAGGTTTTACGGCAGAGAAATCAACCTCTTCGACAGTCTCAGTTGTTTCAGGTAATTTCTGCTTTTGAGGAATACTTTTATTCTTTTTTGCTCATTATACGTATTCATTTATTATACCAAATTACGAAAAAAAGCAACCTGTAAACAGGTTGCTTAATAAATTGGAAAGAAAGGCTATTGCTTTGTTAATTCAGACTGCTGAAGTCCACTGGCACCACTCTGGATATACCCTGTTTCACCATGGTAACTCCATAGATGGAATCTACACTCGCCATCGTTGATTTATTGTGCGTAACAATGATAAACTGGGAATTTGCGGAGAATTTTCGAATGGCATCGTTGAATTTCTTGATGTTGGTATCGTCCAATGGTGCGTCTACCTCATCCAAAATACAGAATGGGGCCGGTTTATATAAATACAATCCAAACAACAGCGATAATGCCGTCAGCGTCTTTTCCCCTCCGGAAAGCTGGTTGATGCTTTGCGGGCGTTTTCCCTTCGGCTTGGCGATAATGTCAATATCGGATTCCAGCGGATCGTCCGGATTCACCAGCACCAAATCGCAATTATCATCGTCTGTAAACATGCTTCTGAACACGCTGATGAAATTCTCGCGAACCGCCTGGAAGGTTTCCAGAAACTGTCCTTTGGCGGTATTTTCAATTTCCAGCATGGTTTCCATCAGATTCGTTTTCGAATCTATCAAGTCCTGCTTTTGGGTGGTAATGAAGTCAAAACGTTCCTTCATCTCGTTATAGGCCTCTTCCGCCATCGGATTCACTTCACCGAAGTTTTCAATTCTGCGTTTTACCTTCTCGAGTCTGTCCTGCAAGTCCTCTTTAGGCGTTTCCGGCAATTCTAATGAAGCGGTGAATTCTTCGGCATCCATATGAAACTCTATAGATAACCTTTCTTTCAGCACATTTAATCTGAGTTTCAAATCACCAAGCAATTCTTTCTTGTTCATGATCGTCTGCTCGATTTGCTGTTTTACCCGGTTCTTATCCCGGATGGCATCTTCTATGGCAGTGATACCTTCTTTAAACTTATAATAATCCGTTTCCTGGTCGGACAGGGTTTGCATTTGCAGTTCCTTCTCTTTATAGGACTCGATCAGTTCCGTTTCAATTTTTGCAATGCTCTCTTCCAGAATATCAATCTCCAGCTGTGCATTCCCGATGTCTTCCGTCGCAGTTTTTAAGCGGTGCTGATTTTCTTCCAGCTGATGTTGTTTGTAGGTCAAGGTCTGCTGATTCGACTTCAGCTTATTCTCCTGCTGAATGAACTTGATATTGGCCTGGTTAAACGTTTGTGAAAATTGATTGTATAATTCGTTTGCTCTTCTGAAATCATTTTCCAGATTATCCAATGCTTCCTTATCCAGCATGGAAGCCTGAATGTGATCAGCTAAAACCGTTTTGAGCGGCTCCATCTCCTGCATTATAGAGGCTATCTGCTCCTGAAGTGCCTGTGCCTGAGATGTAATCTTGCCGATGGAATTTTCTTCACTCTCGATTTTTGATTTTTTCGCCACCAGTTCCTTTTCTACCTGCTGCCATTCATGCACTTCGCGTTCAATCACATTGCGGAATGAGTTGACTTTAAGGTGCTGCAATTCATTGAAGTTATCCTGTGTGATTTTCTTCAAATCCATCACTTCCATTTCCAGTTCCCTGATTTCTTTTTCCAGTATCTCCAGGTTCTTGATACGTCCCAACCGCTTGCCTTCAAACAATCCTACCGCACCTCCGGATATCTGTTTATCGGACTTCAACAGATGGCCTGAATTGGAGATGATAAAAATATCTTTTTTCGTTTCCAGCTGGTCAAAGATCTGAGAAACGTCCGTATGTTCTTCAGCAATGTAGATACCTTGAAGCAAATAGGTTAATAAGGGCTGATATTTTTCATCAATCTGCACCACGTCCAGCGCCCGTTTCGCATTCGGGATAGTCTGTACGGATGAGGGGTATTGAATATTCCTGAAAAAATTCAGGATTAAAAAACTCGCTTTACCTACAGAACTTTGAGATAAGATATCAATCGCATTCAGCGCTTCATTCTCCGTATCCACCACAAAATTATTGAGATAGGGCTGCAATACGCTTTCGATAGCGACGCGGTATTTTTCTTCCGAATAGATGATATCAGAAAGCAACGGCGTATCTTTCAGCCAGTTGACATTCTTTTTCAAGAACTTGATGGACTCCGGAAATCCTTCCAGGTTGTCAATCATATTTTTGGTCAGCTTGTATTCGTTGTTTTTTGCGTCGAGTGTCCTGTTTTTATTGGTCAGTTCATGGCGAAGCTGTTCTGTCTTTTCCTCCAGCGTCTTAATCTTTCCATTATTCTCCTCTTCCTTCTTCCTCAAATCCTCTACCAGCAGTTTCTGTTTGGAAATCTTTTCTTCCGTATGAACAATATCACTCTTCAGGCCTTCAAGCGTCTTGATGCGCTCTTCATTTTCAAACATGGATCGTTGCGCGCTCAGCTGCAACGCCTCCTGCTGGGATTCCTTAACGGCAATCAGTTTTTCGGTCTCCGTAATCCTGTTGGTACTTTGAACATGTTTGGTTCTGGCTGCATCCAGGTTGTTCCTGAAATCCAGGTTTGCGTTGCGCTGCTCATCCAGCATGGATTTTGCCTCATCAAATTCCACCCTTATGACTTCCAGCTTTTGTTCATCTTCCTGATTATATGTCTTTAAGCTTTCAATTTCCGTACCCAGATTTTCAATAACCGCCGAAGCCTGTTTGATTTGGTTCGTAAGCTGTACAATCTTATCTTTCAGGAAGGAAGACTTTTGCTGGTCAATTTTTTTCTGGCTTTCCTTTTCCTGCAACTGCGACAAAAAAGCATTCAGCTGTTTTTGCTGTTCGGACAATGATTTTTCTTTTTCCAGAACCGCCAGTTTTTCTTTTTCCAGCTGTGCTTCCGCAGACTCCATCTGGGTGGAAATCTCGAGTCGCTTATCTTCCTGTTCTTCTATCTCCTTATTGGAAAGTACAAAACTCTCATTGATGCCATGCAGTTCATATTTGGATAAATCAATGCTGATGACCTTGTACTCTTCTTTGTAATTCTTGTACTGGCGTGCTTTTCTGGCCTGCGACTCCAGCGATTTCAGGTTTTTGTCGATTTCAAACAACAAGTCTTCCACACGGTTGAGGTCGGCTTCCGTAGCCTGCAGCTTAGCCAGCGTTTCTTTTTTACGGGTTTTATATTTGGAGATACCCGCTGCCTGTTCAATCAGAGTACGTCTCGCGTTGTCCACGTTGTTCAGAATCTGGTCTATCATCTTTAATTCGATGATGGCATAGGAATCCGTACTGATACCGGTATCCATAAACAGATCGCGGATGTCTTTCAGCCGGCAGGAAACGCCGTTCAGCTTATAGTCACTGTCTCCGTCACGCTCTACCGTTCGGGTTATGGTTACGCTGGAAAATTCGGTCGGGAGCAGGTTTTTGGTATTATCGAGTGTCAAAGACACTTCCGCTACGTTGGCTGCCGCTTTGTCCTTGGAGCCGTTGAATATCATATTATCCATCTTCTCCAGACGTAACGCCTTGGTTTTCTGCTCACCTAATACCCACCGAATGGCATCCACCACATTTGATTTTCCGCAACCATTCGGGCCAACAATACCTGTAATATTATTTTCAAAGTTGATTTGAGTTTTATCGGCAAAACTCTTAAATCCTTTCATGTCTATACTTCGCAATCTCATAACGAGCAAATATACACGAAAAGGTGCAATGCCATTTTAATAACCGCCTTATAGTTATTGACAATTTGCAAAGGTTTTTAACAGAATTAGTGGATAATATTTCAGGAAGAAAGATGTATGACTTTTAAAGAAAAATAGTGACCGCGGAAGGATTCGAACCCTCAACCCTCAGAGCCGAAATCTGATATTCTATCCAGTTGAACTACGCAGCCATCAATTAAGAGCTGGGGAAAATACTCCACAACACCAATTCTGAAATGCAAAAATATCTCATTTTTCCGATTTATAAAATCAAAAAAGAATATTAACCGTTAATTTAAAAACAAATTCACTCGTAATTTGTAAATTGTACATCTAATTCATTCATATGCAGACTCATAAAGTTTCCGAGACACTCAATATCCAAACCGAACTGATTATGCCCGCTCATACCAATCCCATTGGGAATCTGATGGGCGGCCACCTCTTAAGCTGGATGGATGTCTGCGCCGGAATTTCCGCCATCAAGCATATCGGCGGCATATCGGTGACAGCCAGTCTGGACAATGTATCCTTTAACTTACCCATTAAAATGGGGGACATAGTGGTACTGAAGTCATTCGTCACCCGCTCCTTCAACACTTCCATGGAGGTAATCTGTGAAGTGTTTATCAAAAACATTAAAACCCAGGAAGAAGTCAAGTCGCATGAAGCCTTTTTTACATTTGTCGGGCTTGATTTTCAGGGCAAACCGATTAAGGCAGCCCCTGTCATACCCGAAACCGAGCGGGAAATAGAACTGTATGAAGATGCCATGCACCGCCGGGAGCTTCGTTTGATCAATGCCGGAAAATTAAACCCGAAAGATGCACATCAGCTCAGAAAAGAGTTGTTCAGCGACGACGATGGTGTGACGGTTATTTAACAGCGGAAATCTCATTAATTTAGTTTAAAACTAAAAATATGTTTACTATTTGGTTAAAATTGTTGTGTTTTTAAATATCTAAAGTGAAATTTTAAAAAAATATACTTATCATGTATCGGATTGCAACAAGGACTTCTTCATGATTTTTGACAAATACCACACAAGGAACGGATTTTGGGATGAAATGGCGCTGTCAGAAGGCACGATTCGACCGCATTACGAAAGTATCTTCCGCCAACTGAACACTATCCATTTAGATGTACTGAATAAAAAGGAAGAGATTGCCAAAAAGCTGTTCATGAATCAGGGAATAACATTCACCGTCTATTCCGACAATGAAGGTATTGAGCGCATTTTTCCGTTTGACATCATTCCCCGTATCATCACCGCCAACGACTGGGATTTTTTAGAAAAAGGTATTGCGCAACGCCTGAAAGCGCTTAATTTTTTCCTGAAAGACATCTACCACTATCAGAATATTATCAAAGACGGCGTTATTCCTGCCAATTTAATCGTTTCCTGCCCACACTACAACCGCGAAGTCTTTGGCATTCAGGTACCCTATGATATTTATGTCCATATTGCAGGCATTGATCTGGTGCGCGACTCCGACGGAACCTATTATGTGCTGGAAGATAATCTCCGCACGCCATCGGGTGTTTCTTATATGCTCGAAAACAGAGATGTGACCAAACGCATCTTTCCCGAACTGATGAATGAATACAATGTCCGGAAAGTATCGGATTATCCTATCCTATTGCACAATATATTGGTATCCTTAGCACCGAAACAAATCCAGAATCCAACGATTGTTTTGCTGACACCGGGTATTTTCAATTCCGCCTATTACGAACACACCTTCCTGGCAAGATACATGGGCATTGAGCTGGTGGAAGGAAGGGATTTGCTGGTCGACAACCACAAAGTATACATGAAAACCACACACGGCCTAAAACAGGTGGACGTTATTTATCGCCGGGTGGATGATGAATTTTTAGATCCTTTAGTATTCCGTCCGGACAGTTTACTGGGCGTGCCCGGACTGGTATCTGCCTACCGCAAGGGCAATGTCGCAATCGTGAATGCAATGGGCAACGGTGTAGCCGATGATAAGGCGGTTTATGCCTATGTCCCGGAAATGATAAAGTATTACCTGAACGAAGAACCCTTGCTTAAAAATGTGCCGACCTATCGGATGGAAATACCCGAAGAAAGGGAATTCACTTTTCAGAATATCCAAAAGATGGTGGTTAAAAAAACCAACGAAAGCGGTGGTTACGGCATGCTGATGGGAGAAAGCGCTTCAGAGGAAGAGATAGAAAAATTTAAAGCCGCCATATTGAAAGAACCACGCTCCTATATTGCACAACCGACCGTAAAAATATCAACGGTACCCTGTTATATTGATGGCAAACTGGTTCCGCGGCACATCGACCTTCGGCCGTATGCACTGTGCGGACCGGAGGGTGTAAAGCTGGTAGCCGGCGGATTGACAAGAGTGGCGTTGAAAGAGAATTCCCTGGTAGTTAATTCCTCTCAGGGAGGTGGCAGTAAAGATACATGGGTGATTGATTGAGAATCAGGAGCAGGGAACCTGGAACAAAGAGAAAAAAATGAATACGAAAGATGCTGAGTAGAATTGCTGAATCACTATTTTGGATGAACCGTTATGTGGAGCGTGCGGAAGGTATGCTGCGCATGCTGAAGATTAATTTCGTCACATCGTTAGACAGAAACGAATCCTATCAATACAACTGGAGCCCGGTTTTACAAATCTTTACCGAATTGAATGCAACAGAAATTGAAAAGATAAAAGACGACACGAATGCCGCTCTTTTATACATGATAACTGAAAAGAACAACCCGAATTCCATCCGGTCTATCATTACAAAAGCCCGAGAAAATGCTAGAGGCGTGCAGGACCATATCACAAAAGAAGTTTGGGAAAGCATTAATGAATATTACCAAAAAGTCAGCAGCAAAAGGATAGAAGAACTCCTGGAATCCGGTGAACAGCTGTATACCATATCCTCCCTTATTGATCAGAGCCTATATTTTTATGGCGTATCTGAAGTGACGATGCCCAGAGGCGAAGGCTGGAATTTTATGAATATCGGTAAATTTATCGAACGAGCCATCCAGACAGCCGATATCCTGGACATCAAATTCCTAGATATAGAATATGACCTGAACAACCCGATGGATATTCCATACTGGAAAAATTTACTGCTTTCCGTTTCGGGTTATGAGTACTACATGAAAACCTATCATACCGGACTGCAGACACAGAATGTTCTTGACATGATTATCATGAACACCAATTTTCCGCGCTCCATCTTATATTCCGTAAAAAAAATCAGTCATATCATGGAAAAGATAGGGCATGAACGCACCGATGCCGATCTGCAACTGGAAAAAAATATCGGGAGGCTGAGAAGCAGGATAGAGTACTCCGACCTGGAATCCATTTCGGAAATCGGGCTTCATCAGTATCTCGATGAAATTATTGATGACGTATTTTCATTCAGCAATAAACTAAGTAAAGTATATTTTGCGTATCATTAAGAAATAATATCCTATTCAGCACAAATTCCTCAAAAAAATCACAATTTAACCGTACCGAATTCATGCCTGTTTTCAAGATTCAACATATTACCAAATACCTGTACGACCGACCCGTAAAAGAAAGCGTTAACCAGATAAAAATCTTTCCTTTTAACCGGAACGGCCAGGAAATCCTCAGTCACGAACTCCATATTACCGACGAGCCGATAATCAACAAATTTCAGGATTACTGGGGTAACAGCGTAGGCTATTTTACACTTTCACAGCCACACGAAAGTTTAATCATCGAAAGCAGGATGATTGCTAAAACTTTTTACAAGGAAATAGATGAGTCGCTTTCCATCAAAGAGGACCGGGATCTGCTTCGGCAGGAGATTTCTTCCAGCCTGCTGCTGTTGGATTTAGCGCAAAAAGAAACGATTCAGTCGCAGGATAAAATACAAAGTATACTGAACGATATCTGTATTGAAGAATGTTCGCCGTTACAATCCATAAAAAGCTGTTCAGAGTATATCTTTGAGAACTTTCAATATCTGAAAGGCATTACAGATATTGAAACGACTGTGGACGAAATTATGGAATTGCGCTCCGGTGTTTGTCAGGATTTTGCCCATGTTTTACTGCAACTGCTTCGTACCATCGGCATACCCAGCCGTTACGTGAGCGGCTATGTTTGCCCGAACAAGAACGGCATGCGCGGCGAAGGCGCCACCCATGCCTGGGTGGAAGCGTATATCCCTAATCTGGGATGGATAGGCATCGACCCGACCAATAATTGCTTCGCCAATGAGCACCATATACAGCTTGCAGTTGGGAGAGATTTTACAGACTGTACCCCGGTAAAAGGCACCTTTAAAGGACCGGCAAACCATGAACTGATGGTATTTGTATCTGTCGGATATGAAGACGGAACGGTATTTGAAGATGAAAACGCGGTAAAAATGCACAAAGAACTGACAGACGCTGTTCCGGTTATTCATATTGTGCAACAGCAGCAATAATAGAAAAGTCTGTGATTATGTTTAATTTGATAACCAGAAATCCTGTGAAAATTTAAACTTTTTTATTTTTTAGTTGTTTGTAGAATATGGTACATACAAGAATTTCTGCCAATGCTAAAACAATAAAAAGGCTGGCAGGTTTACTGCGACTAGAAAAATCCAATATTTATTACGTTTACTTTTATTCCATCATCAGCGGCTTGATGTATATATCACTTCCGCTTGGTGTGCAGGCTATCATTTCTCTTATGTTCGCTCAGCAGCTCTCCGCCTCACTGGTATTATTAATTATGCTGGTCGTACTGGGTGTTTTCCTGAACGGGTTCATGTACATCCTTCAAATGCGTGTATCCGAACGGATTCAGGTGCGCCTTTTCACGCTCATTTCATTGGCATACTCAGACAGGCTACCCAAACTTCAGGAAGAATCGATTAACGAGTACCACCTGCCGGAATTGGTCAACCGTTTTTTCGACACAACTTCCATCCAGAAAGGCATTTCTAAAGTCCTGCTTGAACTTCCGGTAGCTTCAGTGCAAATACTTTTTGGACTGACTCTCCTCTCCATGTATCACCCAATATTTATTTTATTTGGAATCATCCTGGTTACTTTATTGTACTTAGTTCTCAAATTCACCGCTCCGATGGGAATGTCCAGTTCATTTGAAGAATCAGAATACAAATACAAGGTGGGTTATTGGATAGAGGAAATTGCGAGAAACATAAAGACGTTTAAGCTGAGAGGAAAAACTGATTTGGCGCTGAACAAGACCAATGAATACCTGGAAGGATACCTGAGTGCGCGCAGTAAACATTTCAGCATACTACAAATTCAGTACTGGTCATTCGCATTCTTTAAAACAGCAGTAACGGCCGTACTGCTCATAACGGGCTGCTGGTTGTTTTTCCAGCATAAAATCAATATAGGTCAGTTTATAGCCGCCGAAATAGTAATTATCATGACATTGAATGCTGTCGAAAAGATAATTACCAGTCTGGACGGCATATATGACCTGCTGACCTCCCTGGAAAAAGCCAGCAAATTACTGGATAAACCTGTTGAAGTCATTCATACTTCTGCGGAACATCCGCTGGATACTATCGATATTGAAATCAATCAGCTAACGTTCTCATATACCACATCACCAAACCCTGTACTGAAAGATATCACGCTTAAAATTAAGCAGGGTGAGAAAATTGCCGTAGTTGGCACTAAAGGATCTGGCAAATCCACCCTACTCCATTTATTGACCGGTACATTTACCAATTTTGACGGATCCGTATCTGTTAATAATGTCCCTCTACACAGACACAACCTCAATCAATTGCGCTCCAAGATTGGATTTTACTTCAATGAGTCGGAAATATTTGAAGGCACACTCGAAGAAAACCTACTGGTAGGACTTACCGGTTGTGACACATCAGATATCATTACTCTATCTGAAGAGGTAGGCTTAAAGGATTTTATTTTAAAAAACAAAGATGGTACACATCAGATTCTGTCCACCCACGGGAAAAGATTATCGGAGAGTACCAAAGCAAAGATTTTACTGATGCGTGCACTGCTCAAGAAACCTAAACTCGTTTTACTGGACGATTTCACTTATCTGCTGACGATACGGGATAAAAATAAGATATCCGGATTACTGTTCAATCAACAACAGGAATACTCTATAATCATAAAGACTTCCGATGAAGAAATTATGAAGAAATGCAACAGGGTACTTTTTATGCATGAAGGTAAGATAATTGCAGATGGCACCTTTGAGGAGATTGCTGCAACGCATGAATACAAAATCATCAGCGACGAATTGTATGAATTAAACTAATTGGAATGTGGTTATTCGATAAAGATGTAGAAAAAGAACTGGCGGAAAAGAATCTCTCTTCCTATAAAATGAATATTGATGACGCCAAAGACAAACGAACAGTCATCCATATCAGCATATTATTAGTGTTGTTGCTGGGATTTCTTTTTCTGCCATGGACACAAAATATTCAAAGCACTGGATTGGTCACCACCCTTCGTCCGGAACAGCGACCCCAGGAATTAAATACGCTCATTGCAGGAAAGATTGATAAATGGTACGTGAAGGAAGGAGACATGGTAAAAAGGGATGACACTATTCTGAAAATTTCAGAAATAAAATCGGAATACCTGGATCCGAAGCTGGTAGACCGCACCCGTGAACAGATAAACGCAAAAGAGGTCACCAATAACTATTATGAGGAAAAGGTAAGTGCCTTAGATAAGCAGATAGGCGCTTTACAACAAAGCAAGCAATTAAAGATTGAACAGACACGCAATAAGATTCAGCAGCTATTGCTCTACATCCAGTCAGACAGTATGGCATTGGTTGCTGCTGACAATGAATACAAGATCGCTTTAGAACAATATAAACGGCAAACGGAATTATACAAGGAAGGCTTACGATCTCTGACGGAACTGGAACAACGCAATCAGGTTTTTCAAAATTCAGTAGCCAAACGCAATATCGCCGAAAATAAATTCATTAATGCAAAACAAGAACTGTTGAACGCACGAATAGAGTTATCTGCCATAGAACGCGAATACGATGAAAAGATATCAAAGACTGAGTCTGAAAAATTCCAATCCTTTTCACAAATAAGCAGTGGTCTGGCGGATATTTCTAAACTCGAAAACCAGTACAATAACTACGTCATCCGGAACGGATTTTATTATATTCTCGCGCCTCAGGACGGACAAATCACTAAAACTGTCAAGGCCGGTGTAGGCGAAACGGTGAAAGAAGGCGAACTGATGGTACGGATATCGCCCGGAAATTTTGAATATGCTGTGGAACTTTATGTAACCCCGAACGATTTGCCCTTAATCCATGAAGGACAGGAAGTACGATTGCAATTCGATGGTTGGCCAGCCATCTTTTTCACCGGCTGGCCGGATGCCAGCTATGGAACATTCAGCGGAAAGATAGTGGCAATTGATAATTTTATCAGCGAGAACGGACAATTCAGGATATTGGCAAAAGAGAACAAGAATGCCGAACCATGGCCATCAGTCTTAAAGCTGGGCGGCGGTGCAAAAGGCATTGCCCTTCTAAAGAATGTACCGATCTGGTATGAATTATGGCGAAAATTGAATGGATTTCCGCCTGACTTCTATAACGGGAAAGACAACAATTCCAAAACAACATCGAAAGCAGGCAAAGATGAAAAGTAAGGGTATGAGGTATCTTATCACAGCATTTCTATCTTTCTACTCCGCACTGTGCCTTGCACAAGCTGACAGCTCAAGAATGCTTACATTACCTGCCTATCTTGGCATCATACGACAATTCCATCCCATTGCCCGGCAAGCCGATTTATTGTCAGAACAGGCAAAGGCAACGCTGCGGATCGCGCGCGGCGGGTTTGATCCATTGCTTTACAGCGACTACGAACGCAAAGAATTTTATGGTAAAAACTACTACTCATTTTTTTCTAGTGAACTGAAAGTACCGGGTTGGTTCGGTATAGAATTAAAGACAGGATACGACGCTGCTTACGGACTCAATATCAATCCGGAAAGCAACATTCCTGAAAACGGCATTTATTATCTGGGTATCAGCCTTCCTGTGCTAAAGAATATGCTGATCGATAAGAAACGTGCTGAACTGTTTAAGGCCCGTTTGTTCGTCAAATCCTCCCAGCAGGAACGTCTGTTAATGCTGAACGATTTGCTGATGGATGCTGTTCAGTCTTATTACAATTGGTGCGAAGCCGAACAAATCAAATCCATTTATGAAGAAGCTTTACTGGCAGCTTTGGTTCGCTACAGAGCGACGGTTCGAACCTATGAACTCGGCGACAGGGCGGCTATCGATACCACGGAAGCGCTGACACAATACCAGCAAAGATTGTTTCAACTGAATGAAGCCGGACTGAATGCGCAAAAAGCCCGGTTAATTGTTTCTAATTTCCTGTGGCAGTCCGACAATATTCCCTATACCCTTCCAGACAACATCCAGCCGCAACCGATTGACAGTGCATTTATTGACCCATTGATCCGAACACCGTTAGAAAGCCTTGACATATTGCTTTCGCAAATCAATGCGGAGCACCCTGTAATCAATCAGTATACCATTAAGCTCAAACAACTGGACATAGAACGCAAACTCAGGAAGGAAGGTCTCAAACCAGCATTGAATATCAATTATAATTTACTCAGCCCCGGGTTCTTCAATTACACTACTCCGGATAGTCGCGTATTTACCAACTACTACAAATTGGGATTCAATTTTTCAATGCCATTGACATTCGCGCAGGGACGCGGGGAATTACAGCAAACCCGCTTGAAGATTACTGATACCAAATTGCAGCTTACTCAAAAACAACGAGAGCTGGAAACAAAACTTACCGGTATCTATACCGAGCTGAACATGCTGAAAGGACAGATTAACCTTTATCGCGAAACACTTAAGAATTATGAAACCTTACTGAAAGGAGAAACGAGGCGTTTTGACATTGGTGAAAGCAATTTGTTTCTGGTCAATACCCGAGAAAATACGGCCATCACAGCCGAACAGAAGCTGATAGAATTACACTTCAAATACCTGGAGAACGAAGCTAAACTGAAATGGGTTTTAGCGGCATTTACCCGTTAGCTTCAAACTTCCACTTCCCTGTCGAACTTTCATATTGCAATCCTTTTTGCAGTAATTGCATAAATTCTTTTCTTGAAATCTCTTTTGCGCCGAGTGATTCAACATGTTTGGTATAAACCTGAGCATCCAGCAGTATATACTCATTCTGTTTTAACAATTGTGTAAGCCTGATAAATGCCAGTTTAGAGGCATTCGTTTCCGTATGGAACATAGATTCTGCAAAAAAGACCTTTCCGAGACTAATCCCATAAATACCCCCCACCATCGTATTGTTTTTCCATACCTCTACAGAATGGGCGTAACCTGATTCATGTAATACACAATAGGCGGCTATCATTTCCTCCGTTATCCAGGTACCATTTTCATCATTCCTACTAACCTCTGCACATTGCCGGATTACAAAAGGAAAATCGGCATCCAATGTAATAGTGAACTCTTTTGAATTTACTACCCTGTGCATACTTTTTGAAATATGCAACTCATCCGGCAACAGGACAAACCGAGGATCGGGACTCCACCAAATAATGGGCTCTCCTTCACTGTACCAGGGAAATATACCATTTTTATAGGCACTCAGAAGTCTTTCCAGTGACAAATCACCGCCAATCGCCACAATACCATTCTCTGCCCCTTCAGCCGGCGGAAAATGGTAGGTATCATCTAATAAATAAACGGGCAATTTAATTACATTTTTCAACTGAGGCACTGATACCTCTGTCGTGCAGGGCATCTTTCATGGGAATTAACATGTCTTCTTCTCCATGTTTCACGGCATATTTTCCTCTAAAATGAATAAACAACGAACATTGGGTAGCCTGTTCCAGTGTATGGTTGCAAACGGCCATTAAAGATTCAATGACCCATTCAAAAGTATTCACATCATCGTTAAAGACAATCAACTGATGGACGGAATCTAAATCCGTTTCCAGTTTCTCTAATACATCTGCATCTTCTTTTACGAACGTATCTGGATTAAAAGAATAAATACCCATGAAAAGAAGAATTTATACTACAAGATTACGAAAAAATAAGATTTTTAAAAAGATACCCTCCAATTAATTTAAAAATTGTAGATTTGCACCTCGAAAAATTTGTCCGGCGGGGTAGCTCAGGTGGTTAGAGCGCAGGATTCATAACCCTGAGGTCAGGGGTTCAATTCCCCTCCCCGCTACATAGGTTCAGTTTTGCTGAACCTTTTTTTTGTCATCAGCCTGACTATTCCTTTTCAGCAGTCCTATCCGCCGGCTGGCGGACACGGGTTCAATTCCCCTCCCCGCATATCAATGATTTGACAACACCAATCCATTATATTACATAAAAACAGAAGCGCCTCCCAATGGGAGGCGCTTCAATACTTTTGTGGCAGAAGATTACTTTTTAACAGCATCTTTTGCAGCATCAGCAGCTGCGTCCACTGCGCCTGCAGCTGCATCTTTTGCAGCATCAACAGCCGTGTTGGCAGCAGCAGCAACGCTGTCTGTTGCAGCAGCAGCAACTTCTGTTACAGCTTCAGTAGCTTCAGTAGCTGTTTCAGTTACTTCTTCAGTAGCTTCTTCTACTTTTTGTTTGCAAGCCTGAACACCAACAAAGAGTGTAGCGGCAGCGAATAACACAAATAATTTCTTCATTTTAAATTGGTTTAATTGCCTCAAAAGTAAAACGAATTGCGAAATATTTAGCAGGATGAGTTGTTAAATATTGTAAAGATGCCCAATATCAATAAAAAAAAGCCCCAATAAATTGGGACCTTAAGTTTTGTTAGTCTGCAAAGATTAATTTGCAGGCTCAGCAGCGGCACTGTCAGCAGGTGCAGCAACAGCAGCACTGTCAACAACCGGAGCAACTTCTTCTGTTACTTCTTCAGTAGCAACTTCTTCAGTAGCTTCTTCTGTTTTTTGTTTGCAAGCCTGTACACCTACGAAAAGTGTAACAGCAGCGAATAATACAAATAATTTTTTCATTTTTGATTTGGTTTAATTAGTTGCAAATGTAGGTAAACTTTTTAAAACTTATATTAAACCAATCTTAACAAAATACTATATGCACAGAGTTATCCACATACTTATTCTTCCCAGTCCTTGGTTCTTTCTACGGCTTTTTTCCAGCCTTTCAGTAGCTTTTCCCGTTTATCCTGTTTCATTTTAGGTTCAAAACAGGCTGCAATATGTTCGTTATTTACCAAATTCCTCTTTTGATATAAATCAACCGCAATGCCGGCTAAATAGGCAGCTCCTAATGCGGTAGTTTCAATTACCTTAGGTCTTTCCACTTTTACATTTAAGATATCCGCCTGAAATTGCATTAATAAGTTATTGGCGCAGGCACCACCATCTACCTTTAATGTTTTCAGCTCTATGCCTGCATCTTTTTCCATGACTTCCAAAATATCATAGGTTTGGAATGCCAGAGACTCTAAAGTTGCCCTGATAATATGTTCTTTTCTGGTACCTCTGGTCAAACCGAATATACCTCCCCGGGCATACATATCCCAATAAGGTGCACCTAAACCTGCAAATGCCGGAACAACAAATACCCCTCCGGTATCTTCTACTTTCATAGCAAAGAACTCCGAATCAGGAGCTGCATCAATAAGTTTTAATCCATCTCGGAGCCACTGTATGGCAGCTCCGGCGATAAATACACTCCCCTCCAGTGCATATTCCACCTTCCCATCTACCCCCCATGCAATGGTCGTTAATAATCCATACTTGGAAACAACACGCTCACTGCCGGTATTCATCAACATAAAGCACCCCGTCCCATAAGTGTTTTTTGCCATCCCAGGTTCAAAACAGGTTTGCCCGAACAGGGCACTTTGCTGATCACCGGCAACGCCTGTCACCGGAATTTCCGTATCGAAAAATACATCTGCATGGGTCACGCCAAATAAACCGGAAGAAGGGCGTACTTCCGGTAAAACAGAAACTGGAATATCCAATTCCTGTAACAGCCTTTCATCCCATTTTAGATCTTTGATATTATACAGCAACGTACGGGATGCATTGCTGTAATCGGTAGCGTGTACCTTCCCTTTGGTCAGGTTCCAGATTAGCCACGTATCAATGGTGCCGAAACACAATTTCCCTTCGTGCGCTTTTTGACGGGCACCCTCCACATTATTTAAAATCCAGTTTAATTTTGTACCGGAAAAATAAGCGTCTATGACAAGCCCCGTACTTTCACGTACATAGTCTGACAGATTGCGGGCTTTCAGCTCATCACAAAAACCGGCGGTTCTCCTGTCCTGCCAAACTATGGCATTATAAATCGGCTTACCCGTTTCCCGCTCCCAAACAACGGTCGTTTCCCGCTGATTCGTGATTCCGATGGCAGCTATCTCAGTCGGTAAAATATTTGCTTTCGCCACAGCCTCCCGGGCCACTTCAATTTGTGTCTGCCATATTTCTTCCGGATGATGCTCTACCCAACCCGGCCTGGGAAAAATTTGTGTAAACTCTTTCTGTGCCACTGAAACTATATCCGCATCCGCATCAAACAATATTGCACGTGAACTGGTCGTTCCCTGATCTAAAGCCAGTATATATTTTTTATCTTTCATAATCGAATTCTAATGTAAATGAATGATAAATGTAAAAATAAAAAAAGTGCAGACAATAAGACACGGAAGAATTTATTGATTTAGATTTAAATATCCACATACCTGCAGACAAAACAGGCTCAAAGCCGGACGTTTGTAACTTTTGTTGCAATCAAATCTGATTAAATTCTTCAACTTTGCATAAAATAGGAATTATGCCATTAGAAATCTTTGGATATATCGGTGCTGTGATAATGGGTTTGTCACTTGGGCTGATTGGCGGCGGCGGTTCCATTCTTACAGTGCCCATTCTGGTTTATTTGTTCTCCGTTGATGCAGTTGCGGCTACGGCCTACTCTTTGTTCATCGTCGGATTAACCAGCCTTATTGGATCTTTCAGTCATATGCGCATGGGAAATATTCATTGGAGAACGGCTATAGTATTTGGTATCCCTTCTATCATAAGCGTCTTTCTTACGAGGGCATACCTGGTGCCGGCAATACCAAAATCCCTTTTTGTTGTCGGAAATTTTGAAGTGACCAAATCCATTGGTCTGCTGCTATTATTTGCAGTCATTATGCTGCTGGCATCTTATTCCATGATAAAAAAACAGGAACAAGAAAATGAAAGCGGTAATGGTAACGAAATAAAATACAACTACCCCTTAATCATTACAGAAGGTACAGTTGTAGGCCTGATTACCGGATTAGTGGGTGCAGGCGGTGGTTTTCTTATAATTCCAGCATTGGTTTTACTGGCAAAGCTGCCCATGAAAAAAGCAGTCGGAACTTCTCTTATCATTATTGCGGCCAAATCACTAATCGGATTTATCGGAGATATGAAGGGCGACGAGATAATAGACTGGAATTTTTTACTCCTGTTCTCAGGAGTCTCCATAGCCGGTATAATCAGCGGAAGCATGTTATCTAAAAGGATTTCCGGAGACAAACTTAAACCTGCCTTTGGCTGGTTTGTACTGATAATGGGAATCTATATTATCCTGAAAGAAACTGTTTTAAAATAACGCATAATGGAAAAGATCAAAGTACTGATTCCTACAGATTTTTCGGTCCAGGCGGAATATGCCTATCTTATGGTAAAGAAGCTGGAAGAAAAGATAGAGACAGAGATTCATTTCCTGCATATCATGGATGCGCCGGATACCGTTTTCATCAATGAAACAGGTACCGTTCAAACATGCGGAGAAATTTACCCCGGTTATATCCGCTCGCAAAAGAATATTGCAGACAGAAAATTAACCGAACTAAAGATAACATACGGACCCCATATTCACACTCACTTTGAACTGGGAAAAGTTACCGACAAGATCTTGTCATTTTCTCAAAAAAATCAATTTGACTTGATTGTAATGGGAACAAAAGGCGCCTGGGGTATAAAAGAAAAACTTGCAGGATCTGAAACACAAATCATTGCCAGGCAATCCCCCATTCCGTTGCTCTCACTCATGTGCGACCGTTCTGATTTGGTCATAGAGCATTTATTGCTGGTGCATGATTTCAACCGTCCTGAAAATCAAAACCTTGGATTGTTGCATATTTTACTGAAGGCCTTTAACCCTACGGTTCATTTGCTTCAAATCATGAATGGATCAACGAAAAAAGAATCTGTTTTAAGCCATATGGATGAATATGCCCAATTAAACGGCATAGATAACTTTAAAAAACATTTACTGACAGATTCAGATATTGAGAGCGGTGTCATTCATTTCAATCAAATGCTTGAAATGGATATCGTGTGTATAGGAACGCACGGCAGAGGGGGATTCATGCATACCAGCATCACTGAAAAACTAATCAACCACCTTTACAAACCTATTATTTCATTTCATTTAAAGAACTAATCTATGAATATAATAGAATATATTCAACAACCGTGGACCTGGTGGGTATCCGGGATCGCAATTGCAGCAACCATGTTTTCACTTTTATTTTTTGGTCAATCATTCGGATTTTCCTCCAATTTAAGAACCATCTGTTCGGCGGCAGGGGGAGGTCGTTATGTCTCCTTCTTTAAGTTTAACTGGAAAACCCAAATCTGGAATCTGATGTTTTTAGCGGGAGCTGTCATTGGCGGCTTTATCAGTCATCAATTTTTATCCAACGGTGATCCGGTTCAGATTTCAGAAGCAACCATAAAGGATTTAGCCGCTTTGGGATTCGCTGCCCCTACATCTGCCCAGCCGGATGAATTGTTTAGTTTCAAGTCATTATCTTCCTTGAAAGGGTTCCTGATATTAGCATTGGGCGGCATATTGGTAGGATTCGGATCCCGCTATGCAGGCGGCTGCACATCAGGACATGCAATAAGCGGATTGTCAGACTTACAAATCCCTTCATTAATTGCTGTAGTCGGTTTTTTTATCGGTGGGCTGAGCATGACATATTTAATTTTTCCATTGATTTTCTAAACAAACAAAATGACCTATTTAAAATTCATACTGGCGGGCATATTCTTTGGTATCGTGATGTCAAAATCAGAGGCATTTTCCTGGTACAGAATTCAGGAAATGTTCAGGTTCCAGTCATTTCACATGTATGGCATCATTGGAACTGCTGTTGTATTCGGGGTATCAGGTGTTGCTGTAATCAAAAAACTGGGAATGCGTGATCTGGCAGGAAATCCCATTCGGTTTTATCCAAAAGAAAAATCCATTATCCGTTATTTAGCCGGTGGTACTGTTTTCGGATTAGGATGGGCATTGTCAGGTGCTTGTCCTGGGCCAATGGTGGTGAATATCGGATATGGCTATTTTGCCATGGTTGTTGTATTTATCTTTGCCGTGATAGGGACCTATCTTTACGGAATGGTAAAAGACAAATTACCCCATTAAAACACGTTGTTATATGCAGGAACAGGAAAAAATAGATGCACTCAGTAAAATTGCACGACAGTTAATTAATATCATCGTCTTTCTGGTGGTGATAATTTTATTCTTGTCCGGATGGATTGTATACTCCGGCTTGGAAAAGAAAAACCAGCCGAATAAGACCCCATCCTCTCCCAGCACTGCTGCTATGCAAACAACAGCTGCAGCCGCATCTCCGGCAACTGACTTTTGGCAGGCACCTGATATCAGCTCATTACCGGAAAATGCGGAAAAAGAAATTCTCCTCTATGGAAAAGAATTAATCACCAATACAGCCTTGTTCTTTGGCCCTAACGGAAAAATATCCAAGAATCGAACCAACGGTATGAGCTGCCAGAATTGTCATTTAGCCGCAGGCACGAAAGTTTATGGCAATAACTATGGTTCTGTGTTCTCCACCTATCCCAAATACCGAGCACGTTCAGGTGCGGAAGAAGATATCAGCAAGCGGGTTAATGATTGTTTTGAACGCAGTTTGAATGGAAAAGCCTTAGCTGTAAATTCCAGGGAAATGAAAGCGATTACGTCCTATATTAACTGGCTGGGAAAAGATGTGCCAAAAGGAGAAAAGGCAAAAGGCTCCGGCTTTAAGGATATCCCGTTTTTAGACAGGGCTGCAAACTCGTTAAACGGGAAAATGATATACGCTCAAAAGTGCCAGAGTTGCCATCAAGCCAATGGAGAAGGGGTGCTGAATGCCGACAAAACCGCTTTCACATACCCTCCGCTTTGGGGCAAAAACAGTTATAATGATGGCGCAGGCCTGTACCGTATTTCAAATTTGGCCAAGTATGTAAAATCGAATATGCCATTAGGTGCATCTCATGATAATTCCATATTAACTGATGAAGAAGCCTGGGATCTTGCAGCGTATATAAATTCACAGCCAAGGCCCTCTATGAATATTAAGAAAGACTGGCCGAAAACAGAAGAGAAACCCATTGATCATCCATTTGGTCCGTTTGTGGATGGATTTAGTGCCGAACAGCACAAGTACGGTCCATTCCAGCCTATTAAAGAAAAACTGGATGCACTGAAAAAGGAAAAGATAAAATCATAATCACTAAATAACAATACCATGAGAAGGACAATCTTACACCTAATAACATTTGCAGTACTGACCTGCCTTTCGGTTTCAGAAAATGCATCATTCGCTGGAAATAAGCCAAAAAACATATCCCCCGCCGTTGAGCCGCACCGTATCATATTTCAGTTGTCATCCGGTGATACGCTGGCGCATAAGTCACTCATGAAACAACTGAACAATATTATCGTATCAGCTCCCGATTCAAAAATTGAAATCGTTTGTCATGGTCCGGGATTAGACATCCTTACAGTTGCTAAATCAATAGTTAGTGATAAAATAAAGGCATTAAATGAAAAAGGTGTTGAATTCAACGCATGCGAATTCTCCATGAAGGAGCGAAATATAGACAAATCTGCAGTAATTCAGGAAGCAGGATTTGTAAAAGCCGGTATAATTGAGATCATTACCAAACAGGAACAAGGCTGGAGTTATATCAAGTCCGGATTCTGAGACAATCAACTTTAAAAAATGCGTAACAAGAATATCATATTTATATTCCTGCTTGGATTGCTTTGCTTGTCCTTACCTTCAGCCGCTCAGGAAACGGATGGAAAGGTGGAAACGGTTCCCGTTACCAAAAAGTCAAAACGTTCTGCCATTGCTGATTTCTTTAAACAATCTAAATGGGATTTTCATGCACGTACATTCTTTATGGCTACCATCAATGAAGGTGCTCTCAAAGACGACTACGCGCTGGCACAAGGTGCAGGAATAGGCCTGGTTACCAAATCCATCAAGGGTCTTCAGTTCGGTATGAGCGGGTATTTCAACTTCAACATCATCTCCTCCGATTTATCGAAACCCGATTCTGTCACAGGCCTTAAGAACCGGTATGAAATAGGACAATTCGATATCAACAATCCTAAAAACAAATTCCAGTTACTACGGCTCGAAGAACTCTATTTAAAATACAGCATCCGCAAAAGCAGCATCACATTAGGCAGGATGAATTTAAATACGCCTTTCATGAATCCGCAGGATGGAAGAATGCGCCCCACCGTTGAAAGCGGAATTTGGGTGATTATCAGGGAAAGTGAAAAGGCAGGATTTACAGGTGGATATATCTTCGGCGTTTCACCCCGTTCCACTTTAGACTGGTTCAAAGTTCAATCTTCCATTGGAATATACCCGCAGGGTGTAAATACAGACGGAAGCAAATCCAACTATCACGACAGTATCAGAAGCGGCGGATTCCTGATGGGGAACATCTATTACAAACCGTTTAATGGCCTGACCATCTCCGTATGGAACGGCATTTTCTTTAATGTCATGAATACCTTCCTATTTGAAATCAAGAGTGAACAAAATTTAAAAAAGCAGCCACTTACTTTCTATGAATCATTGATGTACATCCGTCAGGATGCAATAAAAAACGGAGGAAATCCAGACCCTTCCAAAACATACATAAATAAAGGGGCAGCCTCAAATGTAATCAGTGCTCAGTTGGGCTTGAAAAACAAACGGGTAAATGCCAACATCAATTATACCCATATATTCGCAACGGGAAGGTATCTTATGCCCCGCGAGTGGGGAAGAGACCCGTTTTATACTTTCTTGCCAAGAGAACGGAATGAAGGAAGCGGAAATGTGCATGCGTTATCTGCCAATTTTACCGTGTTTCTCGTTAAAGAAAAATTCAAATCGACACTCTCCTATGGTTTTTATAAATTACCCGTCCCAACGGATGTGAAAATCAATAAATACGGCATGCCTTCCTATCATCAGATAAATCTGGCATCCTCCTATACCTTTACCAATATTCTAAAAGGATTGGAAATCCGTATGCTGATTGCTTCAAAATTCAATGCAAATTCCAAAATTGAACAACCTAAATACATCTATAATAAAGTAAATATGGTTAACTTCAACCTCATCGTTGATTTGACAATTTAACATAAATACTTTAATATGGTCAAAGCTGAAAACAAACTCAGTTCAATCCTTGAAACGAATCTTGTACAAGAAATAATGAAAACAGGAAAAACCGTGAACTTTAAAGAAGGGGATGTTATCATTGACTACGACAAGCACATCAAGTCAATGCCCATTATCTTAAGCGGTACTGTTCGTGTGATGAAAAGAGATGAAACCGGCAGGGAAATCCTGTTGTATTACCTCAGCAGCAACGACAGTTGCGCCATGGCATATACCTGTTGTATGGAGGCCCGCAGAAGCGAGATAAAAGCCATTGCTGAAGATAACGTGGAAATCATAACCGTTCCGCACGAAAAACTGGATGAATGGCTGGTAAAATATCCAACCTGGAAAAGCTACATCTTTAACAGTTTTACACAACGGTTCAATGAACTGTTAAAGTCCCTGGAAAGTGTGGCATTCCAAAAGCTGGATGAAAGGCTGGTCAATTATTTAAAAAATAAGACGAAAGTAAGCGGCAAAAAAGTAGTCAGCCTGTCACATCAGCAGATTGCAGATGAATTAGGCACCAGTCGTGTGGTCGTGTCCAGATTATTGAAACAATTGGAAAACGACAAGAAAGTTATACTGTACAGAAATGAATTGAAAATTTTAAATACACTTTAAATCAAGGTCGTGGCACATAAAAAAAAATTAACGGGAAAAGCAGCTGAAAATAACGTTACCTCCGGTAAAAATGAAAGCCGGAGAGATTTTTTTAAGAAAACAGCCCTGCTTGGACTGAGTTCCTTTCTTGTTCCGGCAGTAAACTTTGCAAAAGGTGTCAAATCTGCAAAAAACAACATCCCGGCAATAAGAAATTAGTTGCCGATAAAAACAAAGTAAGCATTCTGATTACTACGGATATCCATTCCCAACTCTATACACACGACGAGTTCTTTTGGGAAAACAATCAGGCTGTATACCGGAAACGAGGAGGCATGGCAGTTTTAAAAACCATGATCAATACGCTCCGCAGTGAAAATCCGGAAAACACGATTCTTTATGACGGAGGTGATTATTTTCACGGACATGCCGTCGCATCGCTTACAGAGGGTGAAGCACTGATTCCTATTTTCAACAATATGGATTATGACCTTATGCTTCCCGGCAACTGGGAAGTAGTCTACAAAAAGAAAAAGATGCTGTATGATATGGGACATACCAATGCTGCAAAGATATGTGCGAACATGTACCATAAGACAAATGATGAAAACAACGGTGAACTTGTCTATCCTCCATATTGGATAAAATATATCGCCGGTGTCAAGATCGGATTTATCGGATATACTGACCACCTGATACCAAAGAGACAATCCCCGGCCTACAGTGAAGGATTGCGTTTTGAACACGCAGATGCGAATCTGGCAAAATATGTCAGGTTATTGCGGGAGGTCGAAGGATGTGCTGTGGTTCTCGTAGCAACCCATATGGGATTGGCACAACAGGTAGGATTGGCCAATAACCCTGCCGCAGAGGGCGTGGATTATATTCTCGGCGCTGATACACACGAAAGGGTGAGAGAACCCATCCAGGCAAAATACACAAATGTCATCGAATGCGGAGCCTTTGGTTCTTTCTTGGGAAAGCTGGATTTAGTCTTTGAAGACGGAAAACTAAAAGATGCTGCCTATGAATTAATGGACGTGGATCCGTTTAAGTATCCTGCAGATAAAGAGATGCAGGCATTGGTAGACAAGGCTTGTGCTCCTTACAAACAGGAATTGCAGAAAGTAATAGGGACAAGCACAACTCCTTTAGTACGATATTTTGTCTTGGAAACACCCATGGACAACCTGATTACGGATGCCATCATGTGGAAATTCAAGCCTGATATTGCCTTATCAAACGGATTCCGTTTTTGTCAGCCTCTGGCACTAGATCCAAAAACCGGAACCGCCGCAATCACTAAAGAGTTTTTATGGAACATGCTGCCTGTCAACAGTGAAGCGAAGAAAGGAATTGTTTCCGGAAAACAAATACTGGACTGGCTGGAAAAGGAACTGCAGAATGCATTCGCCAAAGATCCGTCAAAAAGGTTTGGAGGCTGGTTTGTAAGATACAACGGAATGCAGGTCAACTTTACCATCTCTGCAGAATTTGGCAAACGTGTTAATTGGGTAAAGGTCAACGGTGAACTGCTGGATGAAAATAAGGAATACAGTATCATTGCCTGTGAACGGGAAGGCGATCCGGATGATACCCTTTGCAGAATGGAGCATGTCAGAAATCCGACGAAGCTAACCGCTTTATTGCACGATGTCATCGAAGAATACCTGCGTGTCTATTCTCCCGTTGCGCCTAAACTGGAAGGCCGGGCTGTCGCAACAGATGAGCCGGCAACTTTACTGACACAACTGCGCGGTACAACTTATAATTTCAGATAATCCGATTCGGTATTTATTCGGTTCAACAGCTTTCATCTTGGATTTTATGATTTGATGGAGGATGATTTGCCGTTATCTACCCCTTCCAGAAAATAACCGTCCTTCATACAGCTGCAACATGCAGATAAATGGGTAATAAACTTTGTAACAAAAGTAACTGACAATAAAAACAGAATGGTATAACTTTGCTTCATAATTAAATAAAAAAATAAAAAATGAAAGTAGAACAAATTTACACAGGCTGTTTGGCACAAGGTGCATATTACATAGAAAGCAACGGTGAAGCAGCGATTATTGACCCGCTCAGAGAAGTTCAGCCTTATATCGATATGGCTGAACAACGTGGTGCAAAAATCAAATACATTTTTGAAACGCACTTTCATGCCGACTTTGTTTCAGGGCACGTCGACTTATCAAAGAAAACGGGTGCTCCTATCATATTCGGGCCAACAAAAATGGAAATAGGCTATTCCGTAGTTATAGGAGAAGATGACCAGGAATTTCCATTGGGGAATGCCACCATCAAGCTGATTCATACTCCAGGACACACCATGGAGAGCAGTTGTTATTTGTTGCAGGATGAAGCCGGAACAGCAACCGCATTATTTACGGGTGATACACTATTTATAGGCGATGTGGGCCGTCCTGATCTGGCCCAGCATGTAGTGGAAGATTTGACGGAAGAAAAACTGGCCGGTCACTTGTTTGATTCGCTTCGAAATAAGATCATGCCACTCTCGGACGATCTGATTATTTACCCTGCTCACGGTGCCGGCAGTGCCTGTGGGAAAAACCTGAGCAAGGAAACATCGGATACATTGGGCAATCAGAAAAAAAACAACTATGCCTTAAATCCGTCATTAAGTAAAGAGGAATTTATCAAAGAAGTATTAACCGGCCTGATGCCGCCTCCGGGATATTTTCCTAAAAATGTATTGATGAATATTCAAGGTTACGACAGTATCGATGAAGTAATTTCCAGGGGCTGCAAATCATTGTCTCCTAAAGCATTTGAGGCTGCAGCATCTGAAACACGCGCCCTAATTCTGGATACAAGAAGTCCGCAGGTCTTTGGCAAAGGATTTATCCCGAATTCTATCAATATAGGTATTGACGGCAGTTTTGCGGTATGGGTTGGTACACTTATTCCGGATATCAAACAGCAGATCTTGCTGGTTACAGAACCCGGCAGAGAACTGGAAGTGGTGACACGCCTGGCGAGAGTTGGTTATGACCATACCATCGGCTATCTGGAAGGTGGCATGGAGGCATGGGAAGCAAGCGGTATGGAAATGAATACCATCCCCTCTGTAACTGCTGAGGAATTTGCCGCAGCGGAAGAAGAAGATCCGACTATAAACATCCTGGATGTACGAAAGAAAAGTGAATATTTTTCAGAACACATCGTCAATGCTATCAGTGCCCCTTTAGATTACGTCAACGAAAGCATGTTATTGGTAGATAAAAACAAACCCTATTATGTCCATTGCGGCGGAGGATACCGCTCCATGGTTTTTGCCTCTATCCTGAAAGCCAGGGGATACGATAACCTGATTGATGTTGACGGAGGGTTTACTTCCATCAAGAATTCCGGCAAATTTAAGATAACAGATTATGTTTGCCCGACATCGATGTTATAATCTAAAAACTTAAAAAATGCAGTTTATCCTAAAATACAAGTTGACCATTCTGGGTGTCATCCTCGGTGCTATAGGCGGATTTGCCTATTATCATTACGTCGGCTGTGCAAGCGGCACCTGCCCAATCACTTCCAGACCATTGAACAGTACCGTATACGGCGCACTGATGGGTGGCTTGCTGTTCAATCTGTTTCAAAGAGACGATTCAAAAGAAATTACCAACTCTAAACATTAATGTCATGAACAACAAAAAAATCATTATCGATGTCCGAACGCCCGGAGAATACATGGGCGGACATGTTACAGGCAGTATCAATATCCCATTACAGGAAATTCAGCAGCGGGTAGACGAGATCAAATCTCTGCACAAACCGGTGGTGTTATGCTGTGCTTCCGGAAACAGAAGCGGTCAGGCAGCGGCATTTCTGAAAAGCCAGGGTATCGACTGCGAAAACGGCGGCAGCTGGTCAAGTGTAAACTTTGCAATTCAGCGTAATTAAGGGTTAAATAGCAAGAAGGCAGACAAAGTAACAAAAGTAGCAGATAGTCAGAATAAAAAGGTGCAACTTTGATTTACATTAACTAATCATCCTAAATCAAAAATAAATGAAAGCAAACATGGGTACCATTGACCGCATCGCCAGAGTTCTGGTGGCGGTTATCATCGGAGTATTGTACTTTAAAGGAATTATAACCAGTACGCTCGCAATCGTACTTTTAGTGTTCGCAGGAATCTTCATCCTTACAAGTCTGATTAGTTTCTGCCCGCTTTATCTGCCCTTCGGATTATCCACCAAAAAAGAAAACAAACCGTAAAATCAAATCAGTATGTTACAAATGATCAAGAACCTATTCAGCAGTGCGCCGAAGACGGATTATAAAGAATTGCTCAAAAAAGGAGCCGTAATCATAGATGTCCGCACAAAAGCAGAATATCAGAACGGACATATCAAGGGGTCCCTGAATATTCCGCTCAATAACTTATCGAATCATTACTCGAGATTAAAGAAAGATCTGCCTGTCATTACATGCTGTGCTTCCGGGAACCGCAGCGGCCAGGCAAAACGCATCTTATCCGCCAATGGATTCAAGGAAGTGTACAACGGCGGCGGATGGATGAGTTTACAAAGCAAAATCAAATAAACGATGGAAACACTTAAAACCACCTTGCTGACAAACTGGAATTTCATGCGAATAATACGTTTGGTGTTATCGCTGGTGATTCTGGTACAATCGATTCAAATGCATGACCCGCTGTTTGGTATGTTTGGCGCATTTTTTCTATTCCAGGCCCTGTCGAATACAGGATGCTGCGGTGCCGGAAACTGCGCCACCGATTTACCTTCCAACGGGAACTCAAAGACACTTGAAAATGTTGAATTTGAAGAAATAAAGACAAAATGAAAATGGCCTCTTTTTCAGAAATAATCAATTCGGAAAAACCTGTTTTAGTGGACTTCTATGCTGAGTGGTGCGGACCCTGCAAGATGATGAAACCCATTTTAGAAGAATTAAAACAAAAAGTGGGTGATTCCGCCACCATCCTAAAGATAGATGTCGACAAGAACCCGCAGGTGTCCTCCATTTATAAAATACAGGGCGTACCGACCTTAATCGTTTTTAAGAACGGTCAGGTCAAATGGCGTCAATCCGGAGTGGTGCGCGCCAATCAGCTGGAACAAATTTTAAACACTTATAAATAACAACAAAATGGGACAAGAACATTATTACGAAGTAAATGTACAGTGGAAAAATGACAGAAAAGGACTAATGAGTTCTCCTGTATTGCCCGATTCTATAGAAGTAGCGACACCGCCTGAATTCCCGAAAGGCATGGAAGGTATCTGGTCGCCGGAACACCTGCTGGTTGCAGCCGCCAACAGCTGCCTGATGACCACTTTCTTAGCCATAGCTGAAAACTCCCGGTTGGAATTCGTCGATTTCAGTTCCAAGGCGGTAGGAAAGCTGGAAATAGTGGACGGTAAATATATGATCAGTGAAATTACCCTCACGCCCACTGTAATCATCCGGGATGAAAGCCAGAAAGAAAAAGCGGAACGCGTCCTGAATAAATCGGAAGCAGCCTGCCTGATTTCCAATTCCCTGAAGTCAAAAATTATTTTCAACATTAATATTGTAATTTCCAATTCGGCTTACGCCTGTAACTAAACTATAACCATGAGAGCGACAACCTTATCCATCTTTATTGCATTGATTACATTTTTCAGTGCCTGTTCCAACGGACAAACCAATACCAACCTGACAGCGGTGGAGTTTCAACAAAAAATGGCCAAGATGCCGGAAGCAGCTATTGTCGATGTCCGAACACCCGGCGAATTTGAGGGTGGACACATACGGCAGGCTCAGAATATAGACTGGAGAGATGCCGGATTTGAAACCAGTATCAATACGATTGATAAGAACAAACCTGTATTTGTGTACTGCTTAAGCGGCGGCAGAAGTGCCTCGGCAGCAGCCAAGATGCGTTCCATGGGCTTTAAGGAAGTGTATGAACTGAGCGGCGGCATTATGCAGTGGAGAGCCAGCAACCTGCCGGAAGAAGGCATGGAGACAGCTGCATCTTCAGGGATGAGTATGGCAGATTTTGAGAAACAGCTGGATTCCAGAAAATTGGTCCTGATTGATATTTATGCGGTTTGGTGCGCGCCCTGCAAACAAATGGAACCGTATTTTGAAGCCATTAAGAAAGAAATGGGTGACAAAGTGGATGTTATCCGAATAGATGCCGATGCCAACAAAGCTTTGGTGAAAGAACTTGGATTAGAAGGCCTTCCCGTTATTTTCTTATACAAGAATAAAGAGCGCGTTTGGGAAAGCTATAAATATACCACACAGGAAGAAATGGTGAAAGCGATTCAAAAGAATCTGTAATTACTTTTATTTTCTATGAATACCGATTATACGCAACACTGGGAAACGGTTTACCAAACCAAACAAACCAACGAAGTCAGCTGGACGCAGGATGTGCCGCAGACCTCGCTGGATTTTATCCATAGTTTCAACCTGCCTAAATCTGCAAAGATCATTGATATCGGCGGCGGTGACAGCAAACTGGTGGATTACCTGCTGGAGGAGGGTTTTGAAAATATTACGGTACTGGATATTTCCTCCACCTCGCTGGAAAGAGCCCGGAAACGCTTAGGCGACAAAGCAGCAGAAGTGACGTGGATTGTTTCCGATATTACCTCGTTTCAGCCACAAACCACTTACGACCTCTGGCATGACCGTGCTGTATTCCATTTTCTGACGAGCCCGGAACAAATCGCTGCCTACAAAAAGACAGTGGAAAAAGCCGTAAACGGGTTTATGATTATCGGATCATTCTCGGAGCAAGGTCCGAAAAAATGCAGCGGACTGGATATCTGTCAATATTCAACAAAAAAGCTAGAGGATACTTTTAAAGAAAGCTTCACTCCTCTTCATTGTTTGCAAACCGACCATATCACCCCTTTCCAAACCTCGCAGAACTTTGTATTCTGCAGTTTTGAAGCTAATAAATAAGCTACTCATCCCAGCACGATATTGCTGCAAACAACTGCTATCTGGAAAATCAGCACACACCCCTTAATCCCCTCTCAAGAGGGGAAAGCGGACAGTGCTATTCATATCATTCTTTACATTTTAAAAAAAAATGGTAATTCCGAATAATTCATGCGGACTGCATCTCCCATCCTTGGAGGGGATAAAGGGGTGGGTCGTTGGAATGCGAACCACACAGGTTTGTGTTGGGGACGTTTGTTCCGCTTTAGCTACACAATGTAACACCAACACGGGCTAGAATGCCCGAATTAGCAAGTGGTATTCTCTTCGGGATTTAGCTGCGCTGAACTTACGTTTCTCCTCGTGCCTCGTCGAAATGAACTGTGTAAATATCCAAATTATTTTAAAGAAAAATTAGGATTGTAAGCTATATTTCCTGTGCCTATGGCAAATGCTTGTCTGACAAGTTTGTTTGCTAAAGCTACTAATGCTAATTTTCCATTTTTCCTCTTTGTTTTAATCGTTCGTACATTTCTTTACATTGTTTATTTGAACTCATGGCTCGCATAGAACATAAATATAATAATTGTCGCATTCGACTCATTCCCATTTTACATATTCTGCTTTTACCTTTTACACTTGTACCTGATTCATATAACCTTGGACAGATGCCAATATAACTTACTAATTCTTTTGCATTCTCAAACTTTGTAAATCCATCTGTTACAACTATTAATAACATCGAAGTACGTTTACCTAAACCTGGTATCGTCTGTAAATTTTTATACAGTTCTGAATGATGTTTTTCTGTGATAGCAACCATTTTTATTTCTACTTTTTTTATCTCCTTATCATAAAAAGCAATCTGTTTCTTAATAATTTTACTGACATCCTTGCTCATCTTCCCACTACTGACAAAAGCTTCTAATTGGTTACTACAACTTGTTTTTTGTTTGGTGAGATTATCCAGAATCGCTTGTAATTGCTGGAGTTCTAAAAGATGTTCTGCTTTGGGTTGCCATAATCTTGGTGTTTCACTCTTACCATATTGTGCTATCATGGCGGCATCTTTCCTGTCTGTTTTAGCTCTACTCATTCGCATCTTACAAAAATGATTTACTGACAATGGATTTACAATACTTAACAATATTTGCTGCGAATGTAAATAATACGCAAACGGCATATAGTAACTACTGGTAGCTTCCATCACTATGCAGGCATCTTTTCGGCAAATATTTGATAATGCTTTTAAAACCCAGTGGATTATTGCTAATCTTTTGTGTACATAGCAGCCATCTTCTTTCGGTATGGCTACATCTAAAGTCTCTTTGGAGACATCTACTCCAACATAATTTACTACTTTTGTCATGATAAATTTGAGTTTTTCTCAAACTGGAGAGCTATCTGGTTGTTGACTTATCTATCCTAAATACGTGCTCATGGCACTATGAACTGTCCAAGTTTACAACTCAGAAGGGAAAGGTGATTAGCATTTCGAACGGTATCACACTACCTATGACGGTACTTAATCTTTATCCTTTCCTGCTCTTCTGTTTGAATTGATTAATAAAATTTCCTACAAGATATTTATTCCTCAGTTCAAATTAGTTTTCTGCAAACATAGGATGACGGGTTACTCATCGTGGCACGATATTGCTGCAAACAACTGCTATCTGGAAAATCAGCACACATCCCTTTATCCCCTCTCAAGAGGGGAAAGCGGACAGTGCTATTCATATCATTCTTTACTTTTTTAAAAAAATGGTAATTCCGAATAATTCATGTGGACTGCATCTCCCTCCTCGGAGGGGATAAAGGGTGGGTCGTGGGGATGCGAACCACACAGGTTTGTGTTGGGGACGTTTGTTCCGCTTTAGCTACACAAACTAACACAATACAGGCTATAAAAAAAGGCGAAGTGAATACTTCGCCTTTTTGGTATTATAATTAGATTGCTTCCTGTCTCAGGTACTCGGTGCGCAATGACGACAAGCTATTATTTAGCAACCGATACACTGCGTGTTTCCCGAATAACAGTTACTTTAATCTGGCCCGGATAAGTCATCTCATCCTGAATCTGTTGTGCAATTTTAAAGGAGATTTCCTCCACCTGTTTGTCGTCTATTTTTTCTGCTTCTACCAACACCCGCAACTCACGGCCGGCCTGAATGGCATAGGCTTTCTGGACGCCCTGATACGATACCGCCAGTTTCTCCAGCTCATCGATACGCTTCATGTAGCTTTCCATTATCTCGCGGCGGGCTCCCGGACGGGCTCCTGAAATCGCATCGCAAGCCTGTATAATCGGCGAGATGATATAGGTCATTTCCATCTCGTCGTGGTGGGCTCCCACCGCATTGATGATGACCGGTGCTTCTCCGTATTTTTCACAAAGCTTGGCGCCTAACAAGGCATGCGACAACTCCGGATCTTCATCGGAAACTTTTCCTATATCGTGCAGCAAGCCCGCACGTTTCGCGATTTTAGAATTTAATCCCAGTTCACTCGCCATAATTGCACACAAGTTGGCCACCTCACGGGAGTGCTGTAACAGGTTCTGACCGTAGGAAGAACGGAAACGCATCTTGCCCACCAGACGAATCAATTCGGGATGCAGGCCATGTACGCCCAGATCAATGACGGTACGCTCGCCGATTTCCATGATTTGGCCTTCCAGCTGCTTTTCGGTTTTCGCCACCACCTCTTCAATACGGGCAGGGTGGATACGGCCATCCGCCACCAATCGCTGAAGCGACAAACGGGCTATCTCTCTTTTAAAAGCATCATATCCTGAAATGATAATCGCCTCCGGCGTATCGTCTACGATAATTTCCACTCCGGTTGCTGCTTCCAGCGCGCGGATATTTCTGCCCTCCCGGCCTATGATTTGTCCTTTTTGCTCATCTGAGGTTAAGTTGAAGACAGACACCGTATTTTCAATGGCTGTTTCGGCAGCGGTACGCTGTATGGACTGAATCACAATTTTCTTCGCTTCTTTGTTGGCTTTCAGTTTCGCCTCGTCCATCACGGCTTTCACATGGGCCATGGCATCGGACTGCGCCTTGCCTTTCAGCTGTTCCACCAGCTGCGCTTTGGCTTCTTCGGCGGACAGCTTGGCTACCTGCTCCAGTTTGGCAACATGTTCGGCATGAGCTTTTTCGAGTTCAGCACGCTTTTTATTTACCACCTCAATCTGCTCGTTCATACGAAGTTTGATGGCTTCGTTTTCCTTTTCCTGTTTGCCAACGCTCGCCAGCTTGTCTTTGTGTGATTGTTCAATTTGCTTGGCACGGTTCTCCGATTCTAACAGCTTTCGGTTGCGTTGTTCAATCTCTTTGTTGTGTTCTTCCTTTTGTTTGAGGAAATACTCTTTCGCCTCCATCATCTTGTCTTTCTTCAGGGACTCGGCGGTGGTATACGCTTCCTTTCGGATTAGTTCCGCTTCCGCACGGGCGGTTTCCTCGATAGATTTTGCCTTTTCTTCGGCTAATTTTGCTTCGGCCAGATGCTTGTCTACACTGGCCTTGAAGATAATCTTCCCCAGGACAAGCCCTATGATCAATGCGCCGACAGCTGCAATAACGGTAATAATAATTGGATCCACTGTGTTGTATTTAAAAGTTAAAAATAGTTTGCCGGTTATGCCTGCGCTTAAGGACGGACAAACTCATTATCATCTCACATACTTTTTTAAGGAAAGTAATCAAAACCTTGTATGAAAGTAGGCAAAATGAAATTCGCATACTTTCTATCTTTTACACAGCAAATGGATAACTCTGAAAGAATCAGAATAGAGTGATACCGAGTGACTTGTCGAGCATAGCTTCCAGTTCATCGAGTTTGGAGTCGATATTGGCGTTGGTCGCTTTATTTTTATGTTGCAATGCTTCAGCGGTCGACTGCAGGGCAATCATGGACAGGAAATCCTGCCGGTCGCGCGTGAGCAATGTTTTCTGATATTCGGCAATTTTATCATTGATATCCTTGGCGGCCTGGCGAACGTAGCCTTCTTCATCGGAGGACACCTTCAGTTTGTAGGGTCTTCCTGCTATTAATAGATTTATATTGAGTTGTTCTGCCATCTACTGTATCAATTTTGCCAAACAGTCGTCAATTTCTTCCATAAACTCTTTCAACTGTTGCTTGGTAACTGCTCTTTCCTTTTCGGATAAATGCACTTCTTTTGCTGCTTTTATATATTGTATCTGTTCGTTTAAACTTTCTTTTTCTTTATTTAGTTCATTAATCTTGTTTTCCAACTGCAGAATTTTATGCTGAAAAGCAGCCTGCTGCTCCTCCAACTTTTGATTCTTGTCTAAAATTAGCTGAATTTTTTTAAAAATCCGCTCCCATTTTTCATCAATTTTTGCCATATTAACGAATTACAGCGTTTAATTGTGATTTGTATTGCTCCATCAACTTATTCATAACACCATCAATATCAACATCCTGTAGTGTCTTTGCATCATCCCTGAAGGTAAAACTTACGGCATACGATTTATTGTCTTTGCCCATTTTTTCATCTTCATAGATATCAAACAACTCAATATTACGCAAAATTTTCTTTCCAAATTTCTCTGCGATGGATTTTACCTCGGCAAATTTCACTTTTTTATCCAATAAAAGTGCTAAATCGCGTTTAACAGAAGGATACTTGGCTATTTCGCGGTAAAAAGTGCTGACCTTAGCAGCTGCAGCCAAGACGGCATCCCAGTTAAAATCCGCAAAATAAACCTCCTGTTTAATATCCATCAGTTTAGCATGTGGAGATTGTACTTTTCCAAACTCAACCAGTTTGGCTCCTTTTCTGTACACCAACGAATAATCGAACACATCCGATAATTCATTATCCGCTGATTCCACATCCATAATCCCCAATTTGGCCAAAACGGTATCCACGATGGATTTCAGGAAGTAGAAATCAGATTTCCTGGAAGTGGTGGTCCAGTTGGAAGCGCCGGTATTGCCGGAAACGAAGATTGCCAGATGGTTCTCTTCCTTGTATTGTTTCAAACCGCTTCCCTCATTTTCAGAATTGTTATTGCGATGATAAGTCTTTCCAAACTCAAATAATTTGATGTTGGAATTCTTGTGGTTGATATTATGCGCCACGCTTTCCAGACCGGTAAACAGCATATTATTACGCAAAACATCCAACTCTACATTAATGGAGCTCAATAACTTAACACATGAATCTGAAGTGGTACTTAAAGATGACTGGAATTTTGATTTAGTGACAGAATTGTTCATCATCTCAAAAAAACCCAGATTCACCAGCAAGTCAGCGGTTTTATTATACTGCTTATCCGCATCAAATGGCTTGGAGAAATTGACAGATGCATTCAACCTGGTCGGAATAGGAATGTTATTTACTCCATAAATGCGTATAACCTCCTCAATCACATCAGCTTCCCGTCTGACATCCGTGCGGTAAGGCGGCACCAATACGGTCCATATATCCTCTTTCTTCTCCTCTACTTTGATGTCCAGCAATCCCAAAATACGTTCGGTATCCTCCCCGGAAATAGCCACACCTGTTAAGCGCTTTAGATTCGTAAGAGACAATTCAACATTCAAGTAAGTGTTTGCAGATTTAGATTTATATGATTGTCTGTCAAATACTTCAGAAATAATTTTCCCTCCAGAAATATCTTGTATCAGATGTGCCGCCCGCATCAGTGCCTGTACGGTTAAAGCCGGGTCTACCCCTTTTTCAAAATGGGTGGCCGCCTCGGTACGCAGTCCATGGCGGGTAGAGGTACGTCGGATCGTTTTCGGGTCAAAATAGGCAGATTCCAGAAAGATAGCTGTAGTTGTATTCTTCACCCCCGAGGTAGCACTGCCATACACACCTCCCATGCACATCCCGTTACCTTCTCCATCACATATCATCAGATCCTCCTCATGCAGCTCTATCGTATTGTTATCCAGTGTGATGAACCTGGTTTTAGCCGGGAGATTCTGAACAAGAATTTTATTTCCATTTATTGCAGACAAATCAAAAGCGTGCAGGGGCTGACCAAATTCATGCAATACAAAGTTGGTGATATCCACCACGTTGTTGATGGGTTTCTGACCAATTGCTTTCAGTCGATTCTTCAGCCAGGAAGGTGATTCTTCCACTTTAATATCCTGAATAACAACACCAGCATACCTTGGACAAGCCTCTTCATTTTTAACCTCAATTTCAAATGAAGTATCTGATTTTAAATAACTTGTACTAAATTCAGGAATTTTTACTTTACATTCTGTTCTTTTCCTGAAACTGATGGCTGCAGCCAAATCACGGGCAACTCCAACATGAGAGAAAGCATCTGTCCGGTTAGGTGTCAATCCGATTTCTATAACTGTATCGTTTTCAATTCCGAAAAGATCAGCAACCGAACTTCCGGCTTCAGCAGATTCATCCAAAACAAGAATACCATCATGAGAACTGCCTAAACCGATTTCATCTTCGGCACAAATCATCCCGCTGGACTCCACCCCTCTTATTTTCGCTTTTTTGATATCAAACGGCTCCCCTGTAGCCGGAAACAGCCTGGCTCCTACCAATGCCACAATTACCTTTTGTCCGGCTGCCACATTGGGAGCGCCACAGACAATCTGGAGGGTTTCGGTACCGACATCCACCAAACAAACGGACAGTTTATCTGCATCCGGGTGTTTTTCCCTTTCGAGCACGTGACCAACGACTAAACCTTTCAGCCCACCTTTCACCGATTCAAACGGTTCTATACTTTCCACCTCCAGCCCTATATCGGTCAGCAGGTCTTTCAGTTCATCGTTGGATAATTCAATGTCAATATATTGTTTCAGCCAGTTTAAAGAAATTGTCATACAGGATAGTGATTAAAAAATAAAAGTAAGGATATTCCTGAGTTTTTGAAAACTATGGGTTAATTTTAAGGAAAATATAATTTATGAGAAAGATTACCTATTTATCACTGATTATTTTACCTGCATTATTGCTTTCATGCAGTAAAAAGAGTTGTGAAAGCAATAACACCGGAAGTATCATGATTCACAACGACGGAACTAATATGCCGGATGGCGTGGCAGATTTCTATAAAGGCCCCACCAAGCTTGCTTCGGTCAATAAAGGTGAAACAGCGACGGTAGAGGGTATTTTCGCAGGGGAATTTACATTAACCGTCAAACAAGGAGCAGATACCATCTATCAGGATGTTGACACCATCATTCAATGCGAAGTAACGCATCACACCACCAGTGTATATTTTCCCTTTTCTGACAAACGGTTAAAGAAAAACATCCAGCCGTTGACAAATGTGATGGAAAAAATAAGCCGACTCGATTTATACAGCTTTGAATACAACAAGTCAGCGAGCAAGTCATTCCTCCCTTCCGGAATGCATTATGGTTTTATGGCTCAGGAGTTAAAAGAAGTGTATCCGACATTCGTTCAGTTGAATTCAGACGGCTACTATTCCGTGAATTATCAGGAAATGATTCCGGTCCTGACAAAAGGTTTGCAGGAGCAGCAGCAGCAGATAGAAGCATTGAAAAAGGAAATGGCCGAACTGAAAAGCATACTGAAACAGCAGCAGCCAGTAGCGATGAAATAACAAGGTATATCTTTGAATTCCATTCTTTAGCAGCTATTCAGGTCAGAAACGTTGCAGACAGTGTCATAGTCGCTCATAAGACCCTGCCGGATATTTAACCTGTTATAGTAACTTCTTCAACAATACTATTTGCCCCATGTGATAATGCAGATGTGAAATCTGTCCGTGCAGATTGCGATAGGCGGATGTTCCGCCTTCAAAGATGGGATTATTCAGGATATTGTCTTCTTTTGAATTCAATGTTGTTTCAAGTATAACAAATGATTCCATGAATGCCGTTTTAAGTGCCTCCCACTCCGTTTCTAGAAGAAGATTAATCACTGGAAAATCCTCTTCTTTTCCAGGTTGGTAATTTTCACCGTTCAGACGCCGTGCGATGACCTTGTTCCAACAGGTCAAATGAGCCGCCAGTTCGGCGATATTGAGATGATTCGCATTTAATCTTCTGACAGCCTGCTCCGCCGTAATACCACGAAGCGCGGTTTCTGTATTAATACCTGTCCAGTTATTGCCGGTGGCAGTTTCGCTTAGTAAAGTCATTATTGATTGAATAATGCTACTCATAGGTTACATTTATTGCTTTCATGAAATCACTGACCAGGTAAGCAATTAATTTTCCGGTGGTGGAAGATTTCAGACCATTGTCTAATTCTGACGCACCTTCGCAAATATGCAGGTAGGCGATTTTATTGGAGGCAGCTGCCTGATGGACAAACTGTCTTGCCTGCAACAGGGAAAAACCGGCAGGTGAAACGGCACTGGACAATACATTTTCCATTGCGTCCAAATCTATTTCAATCCCCGTATATCCTGTTTTCGTAAACTGCAGCACCTCACTGACCGCTTCTGAAAATGTACTTTTCCCTCTTACGGCTATATCCTCATAAAAGTGTGCCTGTATGTTCTTATTCTTCTGAATCCGTTCCAGCATGGATTGTGTCATATAATTTTCATGCAGCCCCACTATCCCATATTTATTCAAATGACCCTCCTGCATGGCATACGAAAAGCCGTTTCCGGAATGCCTGCCTTCCAGCGCACGGAAATCTGCATGCGCATCCAGGTTGATAACATTGATCTTTGGTGTTTTTATTTTCCCGGCTGCAAAAAGTCCTTCTGCAGCACCTTTGATATTTCCAAAGGCATTGTTATGTCCACCACCGATGATAACCGGAATTTTACCGGCTGCCACTATTTGTCTGATACAATCCGCAACTTGTTTGTCTATCGCAGCCACCACATCGCGAAGGTATTCCACCGGTTTGTCAATTGTTTTTTTCTGGTATGCCGAAAAATCGAAATACCCCAGCAGCAGCAATTGTCCTGCATCCAGAAACGGATTGTGCTGCATATTGAAAAAGGCTTGTAAAAAGGAGGACCATGCCGTTTGTGTCCCACCTGTTCCTAAATTTGCTTTCACGCCGATATCTTCGGGAATGCCGACAATAACAAATCTTACGGCAGAATTTTGCATTTCCTTCTTCCAGTTTCGGGTGTTGGAAACTGCCTTTATCTTCTCACCTATTTTTATTTCACCATTTCTGGTTCTGGTGAACGCCAGGTGATTTTCCTTTTTAAAGAAAGAGAAGTTCTGCATATATCAAAGATATGAAATACCGCAATTATATATCAGGTAAAGATAGATTAAGCTTCCTGGTATTGTTCTTCTTTTTTGAAGACCCAGAATTTCTGCAACGTAAAATTAAACCCGAGTGATACGACCAAATCTACCAATATACGGCTGATTTTATAATCTATGAAGAAGTTTTCCGTAATAAAATAGGTGCCGAATGATTTCAGTGTAATGCTACCCAGCACTACCAGATAAAACTTCAACAACTGCGTCGTTAAGCCTGTCTGTTTACTTTGGAAAGTCCAGTACCGGTTAATGGAGAAATTGATAATAGCTCCCAACAAACCACTGATGATGATAGACTCTGCATAATATACCTTAAAAATCTCCGTGCAGATAATCATGATGGCGTAATCAGACATCCCGCCTACAAATGCAGAGAATTGCGCTTTTCCGAATGTACGTATATGTTCTTTCTTAAACATGTTAATTTTGGACTGCTGCTTCCTGTAACCTTTTTTCTTCCTTATCCTTTTCGTCTCCAACTTTTATGGTTTTAAAAGTATCAATCACATCGGTAATGAAAATCATGATGGTTACAACGATAGAAAATATCTTGATGGAACCTCCGAAGAAGATTTCCAGTAATATCACGAGGCAAATAACGATACGTGTTTCCGTAGGGCCAAACAAACCTGTATCTATCGTATAGACATTGGTCATCTTATATCTCAAATGGATCATCAGCATAGCCCATGCATAGCCGGAGCTGAACAGGAAAACCAATATCTTGTATTCAGGTTCAACATAAATAAAATAACCCGCACTCATACTGACCAGTGAAATCCAGTCCATGATACTGTCTAAGGTGAAACCAAACCATTTTCTGGGAATATTTCTGTAATAGGCTATTCTTCCATCCAGTGAATCACCGAACCAGTTGACGGCAAATCCTAAAATGGCAATAAAGAGATACATCTTATTATGCAGAGAGGCTGCCATCCAGAAACCTGCTAAAACCATTGCGGTTCCGACCATACCAATGGCAGTAAGCATATTGGGCGTAATAAATTCCGGCATGATTCTGCACAAAAACAAGATGGTTGGCTGCTCGATAGTCCGAAGTATATTGGTACGGCTTCTGTCGATCGAACCTTTCTGTTTTTTGTCTTCCCCTAATAAACTCATAGTGACCGCAAAAATAGAATATTATTATTAGCCATGTGTTAACTCAAGACAAACAAATTACACACATTTTGCTCATAAAATGTATATAACCAACAATATACCTATTTACAGTTAGTTATATAAAGTTACCATTCTGCATGATTTTATCAATCTGATTCGAAGAGAAATGATAAACAAGGGATGCTATGGAAGGAATGGGTTTTGTAAAAATCAGGTTCGCTCTTTTAGTTCTGGATATGCTGCCCATTTCATCCTCCACCTGCATGGCATGGGCGGCATTGATGGTGGCTGCATTGATAGCTTCCTCCGGTAACATCTTCATCTGGATGCAGCTCAACGCGACTACAAAATTCATATTGCCGGATGGAGAGGATCCAGGATTATAATCGGAAGCTAATGCTATCGCTGCTTTATTATTGATTAATGTTCTCGCAGGAGGATATTGCATCCGTAAAAAGAATGCTGCGGTAGGCAACAGCGTGGCTATCGGAGCATCGATCTGAGACAAAATATTAATTTCCTCCTCTCCGATGGTTTCCAAATGATCCACCGATAAGGCATGCGTATGATATCCGGCCTGCACTCCTCCGGAATTGAACAACTGGTTGGCATGTATCTTTGGCCTTAATCCAAATTCAATTCCCGCCAGACAGATTTGCTCGGTTTCCTGCTGCATAAAAAATCCCTGTTCACAAAAGACATCAATAAAGTCGGCCAGGTTATCCTGTGCGATTGCCGGCAGCATTTCTTCAATTATTAACTTTATATATTTCTTTCTGTCTTGTTTAAATATTTCCGGAAATGCATGTGCCCCTAAGAAAGTCGCCTTGATGGGAATAGGATTACTTTTCTTTAATTGACGTATAACCCGGAGCATTTTCAATTCTCCCTCTAGGCTGAGTCCGTAACCGCTTTTTATTTCGATAGCACCTGTACCTAATTGCATCAATTCATGTAGCCTTGTTTGTGCCTGTTCGAGTAAAATCTCTTCCGATGTTTCATTTAGTTTTATGGCTGAATTCAGGATACCTCCTCCCTTTGCCGCAATTTCCGCATACGACAACCCTTTAAGCTTATCAACAAACTCATCTTCACGGGTAGCGGCATATATAAGATGCGTATGACTGTCGCACCAGCTGGGTAAAACAGCAGCACCTCGGGCATCGTAAACAGGTTGAGAAAAATCTTCTTCAGCTAAGTCATACATGGAACCATAATCTGCAATTTTGCCATCTTCAATTTTCAGAAAAGCATTTCCCAGTATGGGCAGTTCCGCCAATGCATTTCCGCGGACCAGCTTATTTTCTTCCCGGACGTTGACTAAATATTTTATGTTGGTTATGAGCATATCTTAAATATTTATCCCAAACCTTTCTCCTGTTTGTTTTGCATTTTCATAGCCGGCATCGGCATGTCGGAAAATTCCCATAGCAGGATCGTTGAATAAAACCCTGCGCAAACATTCATCCGCTCTGTCTGTGCCATCTGCTAAAACAACCATTCCGGCATGCTGAGAATAACCCATGCCAACGCCACCACCATGATGAAAACTCACCCAGGCTGCCCCTCCGGCAGTATTGCTCATCAGATTCAGCAAGGTCCAGTCACTCACCGCATCGCTGCCGTCCAGCATACTTTCCGTTTCCCTGTTCGGTGAGGCAACACTACCGCAATCCAGGTGGTCTCGACCAATCACAATCGGCGCTTTTACGATACCTTTTCGGACCAGGTCATTGAATAACAATCCGGCTTTTTCGCGTCCCCCTAAACCAAGCCAGCAGATACGCGCCGGCAATCCCTGAAACGAAATTCTTTGCTGTGCATGTTGTATCCAGTTAACCATTCCTGTATTTTCCGGAAATAATTCCATCAATGCTTTGTCCGTTTCGTAAATATCCTGTGGGTCTCCACTAAGTGCAACCCAACGAAAAGGACCTTTACCTTCGCAAAACAAGGGTCGAATGTATAAGGGTGTGAACCCGTGAAAATCAAATGCATTCTCCACTCCGCCTTCCTTTGCAAACGCACGGATATTATTCCCGTAGTCAAATGTAACCGCACCTCTGTCCTTATGTTTCAGCATCAATCGCACATGACGTGCCATACTGGCAATCGCTTTATCCGTATATAAAGCCGGATTTGATTTTCGCAACAACAAAGCTTCATCAAATGTAATATCATGCGGCACGTAACCATTCAACGGATCGTGCGCAGAAGTCTGATCGGATAAGATATCCGGAATAATATTATCGTCTAACAGACGCTGTAACAAATCACCTGCATCCATCACCACACCAATGGAAATTGCTTCGCCTTTCGCTTTCGCCTCTAATGCCTTGTCGCGCGCTTCCTCATACGACTCGAACATGTAATCGATGTATTTTGTATTAAGTCGTTTTTGAATGCTCGCTTTATTGACATCAGCACCGAGATAGGTTGCCCCTGCCATCACGGCTGCGAGCGGCTGTGCGCCACCCATACCACCGAGTCCGGAACTTACGAGTAATTTCCCTTTCAACTCTCCGTTAAAATGCTGTCGTCCGCACTCTACAAACGTTTCGTAGGTGCCTTGCACAATGCCCTGTGAACCGATGTAAATCCAGGAACCTGCTGTCATTTGCCCGTACATCATCAATCCTTTTTCACGCAATTGATAAAAATGTTCCCAGGTTGCCCATTTCGGAACTAAGTTAGAATTTGCAATTAATACGCGTGGCGCCTGCGGATGCGTACGCACAATGCCTACCGGTTTTCCACTCTGCACCAGCAGTGAATGATTCTCATCCAGATCTAAAAGCAACTCGATAATTTTTTGCAGGGCCGGCACGTTGCGCGCTGCCTGACCAATACCGCCGTATACCACCAATTCTGCAGGATTTTCTGCCACTTCTGCATCTAAATTATTCAGCAGCATACGCAGTGGCGCTTCCGTCTGCCAGGATTTTGCATTTAACGTATTGCCACGCGGAGCCTTATAGGAAGGATGTGCGGCATATTGCTGCAAAAAGGTTTGTAATGACATAATAACCTAAATTTACAGATGCAAATTACAGATTTATTTACAAACGCAGTCAGGGTTAAACCCTGACTGCGATAAAATTAAACATCTAAATCTAAATTATTTAATACTGGTTGATATTTACCTTTAGCATGAAAATGAATAAACTGTTGTTTGCTCCCAAACCAATCCAATACCGCTTCTTTCCTGAGTTGTGTTTTCTTATGCAAAAGAAAAGAAGAATAGGATGAAAAAGGGTACTGTGTATAATCATCGCATATTCCATGTTTTTGTGGATTAAAGTGTATGTAGAAAAACAACTCTGTATAATATTTTTCATTGGTAACGGGTATTCTTCGAAATGGCTCCTCAAATAATCTGCCTGTTCGGCTGTATGCTTTATTGTATGCCTGTGCGTAACTGTTAAATAGCTTAGAGAATTGATGGCTGATATAGTAAGTTGCCGGTTTGCCAGCGCAGGCAGGGCTAACGCAGGCAGGGTTTATAACCCTTCCTGCGTTAGCGTTGGCTATGATATCTGCTTCGCTTTTTGTTCTTATCAGAAGATGAAAGTGGTTTCCTAACAGGCAATAAGCATAGGTCTCTGCAACTGACGGAATATATTTTGCATATAACTTTAGAAAATAGCAGTAGTTTTTGTCTTCTTTGAAGATTTTACCGCCATCAATACCTCGATTATATATATGGTAAAATGTTTCAGTCTGTAGTGGCTGGATATTCTTTTTCATCGTGATAGTATTTGCTATCATTGAGATACATTCATGAGGCAGTTTCCATAAAAAAAGAATGTTAATTTTTCCAAACCGCAGGTAAAGTTTGACCGCAGGCAGGGTTTTAACCCTACCTGCGGTAGCAGGCAAACGATTAATTAACTACAAACGGATAGCTTGCCGTTCCTTCTTCATCATATAAGTTTAGCAAATAATTTCCTTTAGCCAATTTACTTACGTCAAAAGATGTATTAACTACTCCTTTAGTATTAGTTATAGCTTTAGTTTCCAGTAAACTGCCTTTCATATCTATAATATTCAATATTATGAAAGTATTCTGTTTTGAACGTATCTCCACTTGTGCCAACGCAGGCTGGGTTTAAATACCTGCCTGCATTAAAGTTAGCAAAATAATCGTTCAATATACTTATTGACAAATTTCTTATCGGGATCCATCTGATGCCGTAACTGCACAAATTCCTTATATTTCGGGTATTGCTGCTGCAGATATTCCTTGCCCACATTAAACTCTTTCCCCCAGTGCGGCCGGCCGTTGAACTGCTGTGCAAACTCCTCGTATTCGCTTAATATCTTGTCCCAGTTTTCGTGTTCGTAGCTATACAAGCCTAACCACAAGGCATCACGTTGATAAGCTGCACTCAACCAGAAATCATCGCCTTTGGTGAAACGGATTTCCTGAATAAAATTGAGGTTGTATTTATTTTCAGTAATAAACTTCTTATAAGCACTCAGAATCTCTTTTGCTTTCGACAATTCAAAAGTCCATTCCGTTTCACGGTGCAACGGCGGTTCCGGAACAATGTACACCTTATAGCTTTTTTCAATCCTGTCCAGGGGCCCCTTCATATTCCAGGTCAGCAGGCGATTGATGGGTTTTGCCAAGGCCGGAAATAGTTTTGCAATGAACACCATCAGTCGATATACCACCACCGACAACAATTCATCTTTCAGGAATTGACGCAAACGGCTGTCATTGGTTTTTTCCTGTGTACGCTGATAACGAAAAACTATAATATCATCCGTAGGCGGCAGCCACCAGAGTTTAAAATGGTCGTTACTTTTCAGGTACTCATCCAGGTTTTTAATAACCTCATCGAATGGTACGGTCGTTGTATGATCATGTAAATTAAATGCCTCAACAGCCTGTATCGTCACATCGGAAATGACACCCAGACAACCCAGATTCACCACACAGGCATTGAACAGTTCCGTATCTTTTTCCTTATTGACAATCACTTTCGTGCCGTCCGCTTTTATCAAACTGAACTCCAGCAATTGCGAACCTAAAATCTGAAAATCAATGCCGCTGCCGTGTGTACCGGTAGAGATGGCACCTGTGATGGACTGACGGTCAATGGAGCCTAAATTCTTCAGAGCTAATCCTTCCTTATCCAGCAATTGATTGAGCTGCCAGATTTTGATACCGGCCTGTGTCTTGACTATCTTGTTGGCCTTATCGATACTGATAATTTTGTCATACTCATCCAGGTTGATAAGAACTTCACCGGTATCACAGATATCCGACCAGGAATGTCCGGTACCAACCAGGCGGATTTTGTCATATTGTTTAACCAGTGCGATGATTTCCTCTTCCGTTTCGGGTTGAAAATAATTACGCACCTCCGACCGGATATTTTTTGCCCAATTGACAAACTTATAATTCTCTTGACTCTTCATACCGGTATTATTCCATTCATTGATCAATACAATTCAAAATCGGGATATTTTTCATTCAGTTTCATCTGATTCTTATTCGCTGCTTTATTCACATGCCGCATGAATGAAAAATCTGAGATTATCTTTTTTATCGCGTTGATATCGTCAGCGAAAATCCTGTCTTCATTGGCAAAAGAAACGGTTTGACGGACAAAATCGTGTGCCGTTTCCAATAAGGCTGAACTTTTTAAAGGTCTTCGGAATTCTATCGCCTGGCATGCACTCATTAATTCTATTGCTAAAATATATTCCAGGTTATCTAAGATCTGATAGAGTTTCCGTCCGCTGATACTACCCATGCTCACATGGTCTTCCTGTCCCAGTGAAGTCGGAATGCTATCCGCGCTTGCCGGGAAACAAAGTGTTTTATTTTCTGTCACCAAGGCAGCCGTCGTATACTGCGGAATCATAAATCCGGAGTTCAATCCCACTTCATTCAGCAGCAGCATGGGCAATCCGAATTTTCCTTCCAGCAACAGATAACATCTTCTGTCGGATATATTTCCCAGTTCTGCTGCCGCAAAACAGCAGTAATCCAAAGGCAATGCCAGCGGCTGTCCGTGAAAATTACCGCCGCTGATGGTGTCGTCTGCACTAAAAATAATCGGATTATCCGTCACCGCATTCAGTTCAATTTCGGTCAACTCTTTGAGATGCAGCCAGGCGTTTCGTGAAGCACCATGCACCTGCGGCATGCAGCGCAAACTGTAAGGGTCCTGTACACGATCGCAATCTTCATGGCTGTTCATGATTTCTGAATGGCTTAACAGCAACCGTAATCGTTGAGCCACCAGCTGATTTCCTTTGAACGGTCGCAAATTATGCAAACGTTCATCAAACGGCGCTTTGGTTCCCTGCAGGGCTTCCAGGCTCATGGCACCAATAATATCAGCCACTTCGAGACAATTGTGCATGCGCTGCACATCTGCAATGGCGTAGGATAGGATAAACTGCGTTCCGTTAATCAGCGCCAATCCTTCCTTTGGGCCGAGTGCGATAGCTTGTAAGTTTTCTTTCTGAAAAAATTCACTTGTTTTAATAATACTATCTTTAAAAAAAACTTCGCCTAAGCCAATCAACGGTAAACACAAATGTGCCAATGGTGCTAAATCTCCGCTTGCGCCCACACTACCCTTTTCCGGAACTACGGGAATCACATCGTTATCAATATGCCACAAGATTCGTTCTAAGGTAGATAGCTGGACTCCTGAAAAACCCTGCGCAAGTGCCTGAAGTTTGGTTATCAGCATGAATTTCGCAATCTGTACGGGAATAGGATTGCCCACGCCCACGCTGTGCGACTGCAGAATCTTATATTGCAGGGTAAGGGTATCTTCTTCCGATATTTTTTTATCGGATAAGATGCCAAAACCCGTATTGATACCATAAACGGTGTCGGTGTTTACCAGGATATGCTGTACGTCCTGCTGAGATTTCTGAATCTTCACTTTGGTCGCTTCGTCAATGATTCCCTTCAACTTACCTTCAGACAGCTGAATGGCTTTGGCAACTGTGAGTGTATCTGTACCGTATTTGAAAACTGACATTTTGATGTACGATTAACGATTAACAATGTACGATTTTTGTCTTGAAACATATGAGAAACTTAAGGTTTTTGAAACACAAAGGCAGATAGAAATAAAATTAAGCATTACACAAGTGCAATCCTGTTAATTCAAATTAGAAAACATAGAAAGCTACGCTTTTATTTATCGTCATCAATCAAAATCAGTTTCAAGACATTCTTTGTTTTTTCAGTAACTTTATATCTGTCATCTATGCGATGACCTACCAACCAGATGAGTTTTTCTCCTGAAAAAAGTACAGCCGTTGTTTCCTTGTCGAGCAGGGAAAATTTTTCGTCTTTAAAATACTTGGCAAGTTTCTTTTTCCCCACCTTACCCGGTGTTTTAGGCTTGCTCATACCAAACGGATAAAAATAATCCCCTTCTTTGCCATATCGGATCAATAAAGGCAACTCCAGTTTATCTGCATCGAAATAAGCGTACCTGTGGGAAGTCTTGATATTGAGTTCGCGGACCGGCAGTAAAGAACATTCTATCTTGTAATTATTAAAAATAATCTGATTTGGTATTTTATCGCACAACAGGTAATTTTCCCGGCCTATAATTTTGGGAACGATGAAAAGGCTTTTCCGATCCAGCACCATGCGGTGTGAATCCGATAAAAACTGCTTTCCGCTCTGCAGCTTTCCTGAAGCATTTAAACTTTGGAAAAGTTGACTGACAACGTCTGAATTGCAACCAAATTCTTTCAACAAATGGAACAGGATAGTTTGTCCGGCAGGATGCGACTTGATATAACCCATCTTAATTTCAGCTATGCCATTATTTTCACTGTAACATTTTTTTCTAATTGTTTCGATAAACTGCTCTGTCAACACTACATAATCATTCATGCGGTTTATGAACTCTTTAACTGTATTGTGTATGGATGGATTGATTTTTTGCAGGTGTGGTATAACCTGATGCCGGATGAGGTTGCGCTGATAAACATCCGTTGAATTTGAACTGTCTTCCCTGAATGGTATATTATTCTCATTTGCATAAGCCATAATCTCCTGTTTGGAAACTTCGAGCAATGGACGAACGACAAATCCTGTTTTAGGCTGCATACCTGAAAGCCCTTTGATGCCGGTGCCTTTGGTCATATTCAGCAATACCGTTTCCAACTGGTCATCGAGGTGATGAGCGGTGACAATACACTGATAGTGATTTTCTTTCCGGATTTGCTCAAACCATTTGTACCGTAACTCACGCGCTGCCATTTGTGTGGATACCTCATTATTCCTTTTGTAGTCTTTTGTATCAAATTTCACACGGTAAAACGGCAAATTATGACTCCGTGCAAAGTCGTGTAAAAACAATTCATCCGCATCGCTTTCTTCACCACGCAACTGAAAATTGCAATGCGCAATGGAAATGTTATAGTTTAGTCTCATCAATACATCTGCCAGCACCATAGAATCCACGCCGCCGCTGCAGGCAACAAGTATGGAAGTACCGCTGTTGCATAAATGGTGCTTGACGATATATGATTGTATTGTCTGTTGCATTACTTCTTATTATTAGCGGTTTATATTCTTACATTTCAATTTCCAGATTCATCTGTGCATTCTTCAATTCGCTCAAACTATGAAGATCCTTTTGCTGCTGCGCAATCGTTATGCCTGCTTCATAAATATTTAATGCTTTTTTAACCTCTTCCAATTGTTCATAAACCTTACCCAAATGGTAATAGGCACCTACATACGTACTATCTACAACTAACAGTTTTTCAAACAGTTGTGCAGACCCTATGAACTTCCCAGCTTTCTCATACTCTTTTGCCAACGCAAATAAAGCAAAGGTATCGTTGGGGTTATCAACAATCAGGGCTTCCAAACGTTCTATCCTATTCGTATGCATGCATTGAATTATCAAAAATGAAGTAAATTAGCAACTCAAATTTTAAAAATTAAAGGTATGAAATTTTTAGTATGTATAAGTTTGGTTCCGGACACTACCACTAAGATTTCGTTTGTGGACAATGATACGAAGTTCAACAACGATAAAGTACAGTGGATTCTGAACCCCTACGATGAATGGTATGCTTTAGTGCGTGCATTAGAACTGAAAGAAGCGAACGGCGGTAACGTAACCGTTATCAATGTCGGCAGTGCGGAAAACGACCAGGTGATCCGTAAGGCGCTGGCAATCGGGGCGGACGATGCTATCCGTATCGATGCAGCCGGCGATCTGGATTCTTACGCCATTGCGGCTGAAATCGCCGCTGCGGCTAAATCCGGCGGTTTTGATGTCATCCTCTTAGGTAAAGAAACCATCAGCTACAACGGCTCTAACCTGGGCGGTATGCTGGCAGAATTATTAGACCTTCCATTTGTTTCGTACGCATCCAAACTGGATATGACGGGCAACACAGCCAGCATCGATAGAGATATCGAAGGCGGCAAGGAAGTTTTATCCGTTGATACGCCGTTCGTGATCTCCTGTGCAAAAGGAATGGCAGAAGCACGTATCCCTAATATGAAAGGAATTATGGCCGCCAAAAGCAAACCGTTGCAAGTGGTCACTCCGCAGGGCGTAGGTTCTTTGACTTCCACCGTGAAGTATGAACTGCCTCCGGCAAAATCAGCATGCAAAATGGTTTCTCCGGACAACGTGGAAGAGTTGGTACAATTATTACATAACGAAGCAAAAATGATATAGTCATGGCAGTTTTATTTTTAGTAGAAACAGCAGGCGGAAAGGTTAAGAAAGCAAGTTTTGAAATTGCAACTTATGCCGCCAAAACAGCAAGTGCCTTAGGCACGGAGGCTGTAGGGTTAGCCTTAGGAACAACAGATGCTGGCGAATTGGCTGCATTAGGAATATATGGCGCAAAAAAGATTGTCCACGCTGGCAATGCAGGCTTTGATAATTTTGACGCTGGCACTTATGCAAAAGCGATTGCCGACACCGCCGCTGCGGTGGGTGCAAAAGTGATTGCCATTTCCCAGACATTAACCGGAAAAGCGGTGGCGCCGAGAGTGGCTGTACGCTTAAACGCCGGCATCGTAAGCGGTGCCGTAAGTCTGCCGGATGCTGATTTCGTCGTCAAAAAGGCGGCATTCTCCGGAAAGGCTTTTGCTTATCTGAAAATCAATTCTGACAATAAGGTGATTTCTGTAGTACCGAACTCTGTAGGTGCGGTAAAAGGAGACGGCAGTGCTGCAGTTGAAAATGCAGACTTAGTACCTGCAGTATCCAAAATAATGGTGAAAGAAGTCGTTCGTCAGACAGGCGATGTTGCACCACTTCCGGAAGCGGAACTGGTCGTTTCTGCCGGTCGTGGCATGAAAGGGCCTGAAAACTGGGGTATTGTGGAAGACCTTGCGAAAGTACTGGGTGCAACGACAGCCTGCTCGCGTCCCGTAGCCGACGTACATTGGAGACCTCACCACGAACACGTGGGACAAACCGGTGTCGCTATCCGTCCAAACTTATACATCGCTATTGGTATTTCCGGTGCTATCCAGCATTTAGCCGGTGTCAACCAGTCTAAATGTATCGTGGTCATCAATAAAGATCCGGAAGCTCCATTCTTCAAGGCTGCTGACTATGGAATCTGCGGAGATTTGTTTGAAGTAGTACCGAAGTTAACGGAAGCGATTAAAGCATTTAAATCAAGCCAACACTAATCGATTTTAGATATCAGATTATGATTTGAGATTTGATATTTTCTTGATATTTTATAAAAAGCCACCAACCTAGGTTGGTGGCTTTTTATTTTTTTGTTGAAAAAGCAAAAAGTAATTTTACCGCCTTTTTTTTATCTTTACAGCGATGAATAAGGTCGAATTAGAAATCATCAACATCACTCAGGGGTTTACACAACACCATTCCTATCATGTGGTTTTAGGCGAAGTGAAAGGCAAACGCAGGCTACCTATTGTCATTGGTGTTTCAGAGGCGCAGGCTATTGCCGTTGCCCTAGAAAACATGCCTCCGGCACGCCCCTTAACACACGACCTTTTCAAGACCGTTATGGAAACCTTTCATATTGTGCTGAGTGAAATCGTTATCACCAACCTGATGGAAGGCATATTCTACTCTAAACTCATCTGCATACAAAACGGCGAAGAATATGAGATAGATTCCAGGACTTCGGATGCCATTGCCCTGGCTATACGATTTAGCTGCCCCATTTACATTTATGGAGATATCCTTGAAACTTCCGGTATCGTTCTGATAGAAGAACCGGAAGAAGGCACGGATGAATATTCATCAGTCTCTGCCCCCATTCCTTCTGAAACAGAAAAAACCGACTTTACCATCTATACCTTTAAAGAACTGGAAAAAATGCTGAATGAGGCGCTTACCAATGAAGATTACGAAAAAGCGGCAAAAATACGGGACGAATTAACCAAGCGTGAAAAATAAAAAATGACCGCCAAAAGCGGTCATTCGAAAAGGGGGTTTATGTTTCTATGTTAAGATAAAGTTAAAGCAAAAGTTGCTGTGACGCTTTGATTTGAATCAATAAAATTTAGTTTAGCTTCAAATGTTTAATTACTTAACATTTATCAATTTTTATTGAGTCTAAATAGTTAAAAGAGGCTGTCAAAACAAAAAAAAAGAATAATATGGCAAGTGAACCATTCAGGATAGCAAGGTATTTGGGCGTTTTATTACTTATTTGCGCCTTGATATTATTACTTGTCAATCCCAAACCCGCCAATAATCTGCCAAAAGATTTTTATACCCCCATTATCGCTTTTGAATTTATTCAGACACCGCAGGAAGTCGCAGCATTTTTTGACATCCCCGATGTGAATTCGTACATCAGGACGATGCTTCTGGGAAACTGGATAGATTATGGTTTCATGGTATTATACAGTGCCTTGTTATTTTTCATAGCCCTTGGAATCAAAAGAATATCCGGTGCCCAGACGATGCTTTTGGCATTTGTTTGCTGCATTACCATGCTGGTCTTTGATGCCTTGGAAAACTACCAGATTCACCTGATCATCACCCACTATAAAAATCAGGCTATTTCTGGAAATTTAGCACTGTTGAATATATTCACCTGGCTGAAATGGAGTTCGATTGCTTCTGCATTTTTAGTGTTCTCTCCGTTTTTCCTCAAAGGCAAATGGTTCCATAAAATCATCGGATGCCTCTGTATCTCCTGCTTTGTTCTTGGAATAGCGGCTTTTGTTCGTCATGGTCTGTTAAACGAATTGTTTGCCGGCAATGTGGTGCTTGTTTTCCTGCTTTTAGTAATATTCGCCTTTACCAACCAAGAACGCATTTCTACGACATTATAGTTCCAGCACCAACCCAACAGATGGAATTATATTTCCGCTGCTGTTCGGCAATTCCCTCAGTTTGTATCTTGTATTCGAAGCATCCTGATAGAGGGGATTCCCATCTGTGTCTTTTTCTATATCAACATAATTTTGACCCGGCTGTTTGCTCTTGTATACATTCTGGATATCCAGATAGAGGTTAATGTTTATCTTTTTCAAAAACCATTTTTTATCAACTCTCAGGTTCATGGAGTGCAGTGGTTTGGTTCGTTCTGTATTTAACCTTGAGTAATCCTTAATGGGATTTCCATTGGTGGCATCCCAAATTTGGACAATGGCTAAGTTTGCCGTGTCATAAGGGGTATAAGGCAATCCGCCCTGGATAGACCATTTTATGCCGATTTCCCAGTTGCGTTTGAATTTATAACCTGCTGTCAGGCTGAAAATATGGCGGCTGTCCCAGCTGCTGGATTTAAACGTATTGGTAGAATCGGTAAACAAACTTCTGTACCATGTATACGAAGCAATCCCAAACAATCCTTTCCAAAGTTTTTGCTGTACCGCAATTTCAACACCGTATGTTTTACCTTTACTTGTGGATGCTGCTGGCTCATCTCCCACCCATCCGAAATCACCGCCTAAATTAGCCAGTGAGATGCCCTTATTCAGCAGCATCGGATAGTTGTAATACCATTTCATAAAACCTTCCACCGATACTTTAGTATTCGTAGTGGTGGTCACGGCGACACCTCCGACAACCTGCACATTGCGTATATATTTCAGCCTGTTTCTGTTCACCAGGCGTTGAAAATCATCTCTGAATCCCATCGTGGTATAGGAAGGCAGCTGGTGATACATGCCCGTATTGAAGTTGATGGAAACCATTTTATTGATTGCATAGGATGCCGAAAAACTCGGTGAAACCTGATTGAACAAATTGGCCATATTTCTATTATACCCGTTTCCATCCAGGCGAAGCCCTACCGATAAACTCAATTTATCATTTATAAAATTCCTGCTGACCTGTGTAAAGAATCCGTATTTATGGACATTTAGGTTGGAGGCATAATTGACATTGATGACGTTCGAATCAATATTTCTGGATTGGAAAGTGGACGTGGAGTACAGTGCATATTCATAATTACCGCCGTAAATAATTTTATATCCTTTCTTTCGGATGACATGTTCCAGCCGAAGTTTATTTTCCGTCTCTGTCGAATTCAAATTGAATATCTTCGGGTTGGAAGACAAATTATCCCTGTATTTAAATATCTGATTACCGAACATGCTTCTGCTCGCCACAACAATCAGATAGCTGTTCTCCATGAAATAACGGTAACGCGCTCCGACCGTATAGTTCCACTGATTCTGTACAGGCAATAATCTCAATAGGATTTTCTGTTCATCTTTCTTATTCTCTTTGAGGTTCAATCTCAGTTTATCATAGGCTCCAACCCCAATAAATGTCAGGTCATGTTTGTTGTTAAACTTGTGCATCACCTTAAACTGCACATCAGAGTAGGTCGGTAAGAACGGGAGTTTGAATACTTTAAACAGCCCCTGCAGGTAAGAATAACGGCCATTCAGCATGAACGTCGTTTTCTTTTTCTTCGTAAACGGCCCTTCTAATGTAATCCCGGCTTCGCTGGCTCCCAGCGTAAATGTAAAACCCACTCTGTCTTTCCTTCCTTCACGCTGGGTGAGTTGCAGGATGGAACTGAGTGCATTGCCTCTGTTGGCCGGGAAAGCGCCGGTATAAAAGTCCGCATTATTGATAAAATCGACATTCAGCAAGCCATTGCTGCCACCGCTGGCACCCTGTGTGGCAAAGTGATTGATGGTTGGAATCTCAATATCATCCAGGTAAAAGCGGTTTTCGTTCGGAGCACCGCCGCGCACAATCAGATCATTCCGGAAGCCTAATGCGGAAGCCACACCCGGCAAATTCTTAATCGCCCTGGATATATCCCTGTTACCGCCCGGATTCCGTTGAATTTCATTCACACCGATGGATGTCAGTGATAAAGGGGATTCGAGCCTTTTTTCAAACGGGTTGGCTTTTATGACAATAGAATCCAGTACCTGAGTGGTTTGCTTTAATGCAATATCCAGCCGGACCGGTTTGGCATTGCTCACCTGTACCTCAAATATGGTCTGCGTTTCATATCCCAAATACGAAACTTCTATATTAAACAAACCTGCGGTAAGGTCTTCAATCTTATAGTTGCCATCCGCATCCGTAGAAGCGCCAAAATCCGTTCCTTTGACAATGATATTCGCACCGATAATCGCTTCGTTGTTGATTTCATCATAAATTCGTCCCTGAATGATACCTTTCTGGGCTTTCAGCAAGAGTGGAGAAAGCAGTAGCAGTATTAGTAAATTTCTCATATTTGGTGTGTATTTATAACCACTAAAAACCATTAATGAGCGAAATTGTTTAAAACTGCTTAAAGAATTGTCAGAAAATATTCAACCAAATTGGTAACTTGAAGTATGGAATATCTTGTTACTGCAACTGGATGGATGGCCTATTTTGCACTGCATAGCATTTTGGCATCCAGGAAAACCAAGGAATGGGTGAAAGGTACATCTTCTGTCATCCACGAGAACTACAGAATCCTGTATAATATCATCTCGATTATTGGGTTAGTCTTACTGATGCTGCTCACCTTTCAGAATCCTGTTTTGCTCTTTAAGGCACCTTATATATCTTCTTTCATTGGGTTTTCGTTTGCCGGCATCGGTACATTCGTTCTCCTTGTTGCCTTAATGACATTCGACCTAAAAGAATTCATCGGCATCGCTCCCCGAAAGGACGTTCCAGCAGAGAACGGCAAACTGATCATTACAGGAATTTATCAGTATGTGAGACATCCATTATATACCGGAGTCATACTGCAGGTTTTAGGCGCATATGTATTATTCCCTTACATCAAAGTTCTGATTGCAAGTGTTATTCTAATAGTTTACATTTTGATTGGCAGCAAACTGGAAGAAGTAAAACTGATAGATGAATTCGGCGAAGAATACATCAGTTACAAGAAAAAGGTAAAAGGCCTGATTCCCTATATTTTCTAATCCACCCGTTCAATATTGATGTGCGCTTTCTGGGCGATGCGAATCGGAATATTTTCCACCCGGCAGTTCGTTTTTTCCAAGCCAAAATCCACTTCTGTAGGAATACTCAGCCCTTTGATGAAATTATAGGATTTAATCAGGAACTGCTCCACCGGGTTTAACTTATTATCAATCGATACGATTGAATTCAATACTACATACTTGAAGTCTGCCGGATAGCCGTGTTTACGGAGCGAAGCATAGTGGCTCAACAAATCTATCTCCCCTTGTTTTTCCATATCTTCCACAATTTTCGTAAACATGACGTGCACCTTGTGATCCACCTTAAACCCGAATTTCAAACGGATGAAAAAACATTTCTGCGGAATGACGGTCTCCACCGAATATTCCGCACCGTAAGGTTCGCTGGTGATATCCACATGCACAAACCAATAGGTATCGGCGCGTTTGGGCTTTTTGCGGAAGATGGAATAAATTATATTGGAATCGATGTGTTTTTTATCGTTGGCATTGCACATAAACACCAGGTTCGTGGCTTCTTTCGGAATGGAAGTGTCATTCTGCAAATCCTGCAAATCGTCCAGGTAATCCTTGATTTCAACGAATTCGATATGTTTGTTACGCAATTTCTTACCCAGATAAAATAAGTACATGGTCACAAAGATAAATATGGCGATTATCAGGGCAAACCAACCACCGTGTGCAAACTTACTTAAGTTAGCAGATAAAAAAGTGAACTCTATCCATAAGAAAAAGAAAAGGAATGCATAAACAAACAACTTTGGTTTTCTTTTTACCGTGAAATAATAGGTTAACAGACTGGTCGTCATCAGCATATCAATGGTAATGGCTAATCCGTATGCTGCCTCCATTTTACTGGATTCTTTAAAGAGTAACACCACGACTGTACAACCAAAAAACAAGAACCAGTTGATGAACGGAATATATATCTGTCCCTGGGAGATGGAAGGATAAATAATTTTTTGATTCGGCCATAATTTCAGTTTCATTGCTTCATTTACCAGTGTAAAGCAACCGCTGATCAATGCCTGGGAAGCAATTACAGTAGCTAATGTTGCAATTCCAATTCCAATATATAAAAACCATTTAGGCATTAAGGAATAAAAGGGAGAAACCACATGCCAATCCAACTGTTTATTTGACATTATAAAGGCTGCCTGTCCGAAATAACTGAACAACAGACAGATTTTTACAAAACCCCAGCTGAAGCGGATATTTTGCTTGCCGCAATGCCCTAAATCGGAATACAACGCCTCTCCTCCTGTAGTACATAAAAATACCGCACCTAAAAACCAAAATCCTCCGGGATAGTGTAAGACAAGATTAAATGCATAATAAGGATTTAAAGCTTTAAAGACAACCGTATTCTGTATCACTTGGTGTAAACCCAATGTACCTATCATGGTGAACCAAATAAACATTACCGGACCAAATACCACACCCACCCTGTTTGTACCGAATTGCTGAACAACAAACAAAAAAAACAAAATTGTAAGAACAATGGGGACTGTCTGCAAGTCAGGATATATTATAGTCAACCCTTCGATAGCAGATGAAATAGAAATAGGTGGTGTTATAAATCCGTCTGCCATCAAAGTAGCGCAACCTATCAATGCAGGAATAATAGTCCATTTCGCTTTATATCGCCGAACCAATGCATATAATGAAAAAATACCACCTTCACCATTATTGTCCGCATTTAAAGCAAGAATCACATATTTTACGGTGGTAACAAAAGTAAGCGTCCAAAAAACACAGGACAATCCTCCTAAAACCAATTCATCCGTAATTGCGTGCTTCCCCTCCATTGCCATTGTCATGATTGCGCGGAGTACATAAATCGGCGAAGTACCGATATCCCCAAAGATGATACCTAATGAAATAAGTGCCCCTGCTGCTGTTAGTTTATTTAAGCCATGATCTATTTTATCAGCCATATTGGATATTTTGAACCGCGTATGTTGTAGAAAAAACGGTGTGCAAATTTAATAGAAATTACCATTCGATTCGTTTATTTATTATTATTTTGTACACACCTAAAACCGTTTATACACCATGTATTTCAGCCGGTATTTCTTTCTAATCAACTGTGTCACTTATATTTACATGGGTTGGGATAAACTGAAGGCTAAAACAGGCGGATGGCGGGTTTCGGTATTTCTGCTCTTATTGCTTAATTTTGCAGGCGGTTTTGTTGGCGGTTGGACAGGTATGCTTACATTCCGTCACAAAACATCCAATAGTCCGTTTATCAGATGGATGTGGCTTTGTACCGGACTATGGATACTGATTCTTGGTTTTTTCTACTATTATAAATAAAAAAATGAGCGACAATAAAATAAAATGTCCCAACTGCGGTACACTGATAGACATTGATGAAGTGCTAAACCATCAGGCGGAAGAAAAATACAAAAAAGAGTTTGAGGAAAAATACAGAAACTCCGCTTCAGAATTCCAGAAAGCAAAAGAAGCGCTGGCATTGCAGCTAAGAGAGTTTGAGGAAAAGAAAGCGAAAGAAAATGAACTCTTTCAAAAACGGCTCGAACAGAAACTGGAGGAGGAAAAAATAAAAATCACGCAGGAGCAGCAGTCAAAACTTAAAGAAGAATACGCGTTAAGCCTCCAAAAACTGGAGGAAGAAAATTCGGCGCGCAAGGAAGAAAACCAGGCCTTGAAAAACCAGCGGCTGGAATTACTGAAGAAAGAAGAAGCGCTGGAGGAGGACAAAAAGAATTTTGAATTAAAATTACTGGAACAGCGAAAGGCCGTAAAGGAAGAACTGGAATCAAAGATAAAACAGGAGAAGGATTCCGAAATAGACCTCTTAAAGAAGGAATTTAAGATCAGGGAAGAACAACAGGCGAAACTCATCGATGAGATGAAGCGGAAGGCGGAACAGGGATCCATGCAATTGCAGGGTGAAAAACAAGAACTTGTAATCGAAGAGTTTTTAAAAGATAACTTCCCGTTTGATGAAATCAGTGAAGTTGCAAAAGGAAAACGAGGTGCAGACTGTATACAAATAATAAACACCCGAAATAAATCACATTGCGGCAGCATTATTTATGAGAGCAAGGAAACAGCTAACTGGGATAACAAATGGATTGAGAAATTAAAACAGGATAAAATTACTGCAAATGCTGATATTGCTGTTTTGGTAACCACCAAATACCCCAAAAATATTGACAGAATGACGTTGATAGAAGATGTTTGGGTATGCTCTCTTCCTGAATTTAAAAGTTTGTGTTTTGTCCTTCGAGACAGCCTGATTAAAATTGATGCTGCCACCACTTCACAAATGAACAAAGGTGACAAAATGGTCATGCTATACGATTATTTTACGGGTGCAGACTTTAAGGACAAATGGACGGCAATACGTGAAAGTTTTATAGCCATGAGAATGTCAATTATTAAGGAGCGCGAACAGATGGAAAAATTATGGAGCGCCCGTGAGAAAAATCTGGATAAAATCATACGCAACGCTTCCAACATCCAGGGTGACATAGAAGGCATATCAGGGTTGGAAAATGTTGATATTAACTTATTGGACGAATAAATTTACTGCGCGTTCAATTTCGCCGATAAGGTAACCGGTACGGCTGCCAATGCTTTGGATACCGGGCAATTCACTTTTGCCACGCCTGCCAATTCCTGAAATTTTTCTTCAGAGATTCCCGGAATAGTTGCCTCGAGCTCCAGGTGAATACCCGTAAATCCAAAACCGCTTTCCCCTTTTTCAATGGAAACGATCGCCTCTGTATGAATGGATACGGGTGGAAATCCGGCGTTGGATAATTGAAAACTCAATGCCATGGAAAAACAACCGGCATGCGCTGCGGCAATCAGTTCTTCCGGATTTGTTCCGGCCTTACCATCCTCACTCTGAAAGCGGGCGGCAAATGAATAAGGTGTATCCTTCAAAATGCCGCTGGTGGATGTCAGCTTTCCGCTTCCTTCCAACCCTGTGCCGTTCCATACGGCAGTTGCTCTTCTTTTTAGTGTCATGGTAATCTATTTATGTTTGTAAAGGTAATAAATCGATAATTAAAATCCCTACTAGATTCCTCTGTATCACTTCAAATCGAAATAGAAAACAGGGAAAATTGCCATTTACCATTTAAATCTGCCGTTTACTCAATCGTTCGGGGGAGTGTATCAGCCTCGATATACCTTTACATCATCAAAACAAACAATACACACTAACAACTAAAACAAACAAAACTATGAAAACGAACATTCAAACAGCAGGTGCAATCATCTTAACAGAGATTGCCTGCGCAGCAAAGAAAATGGCAGTTAAATCTTCCAAAACGGCATTACTGATTGCAGTTGGACTGACTTTTGTATTGAGCTCCTGCAGCCGAAATGTAAGCTCCGGATGCGGTACCTGGTCGTATAAACAATCCAACGAACGCAAGTACAACAGTCAGGTAGCGAAGATGTACAAAACCTGCCCGGGCGGATTCTGCTCCAACTCCAGATAAGCGAATCAAAAACCATGAAACAAGAAAAGGACTGCGCATGCAGTCCTTTTTTATTATTTATAGAAATCTTCTATTTCAGCCCGCCAATCATATCTTCCGGCTTCACCCATTCGTCAAACTGTTTTGCGGTGACATACCCCAATTTAATGGCTGTCTCTTTCAGCGTTGCATTATTCTTGTGGGCGGTCTGTGCAATTTCAGCCGATTTGTAATACCCGATTTTTGTATTCAGTGCCGTTACCAGCATCAGTGAATTTTCCAGATTCCTTTTGATGTTGCCGTGCAATGGCTCGATTCCCGTTGCACATTTATCATTGAACGACACACATACATCTCCGATTAACCGGGCACTGTGCAGGAAATTATAAATCATCACCGGCTTAAAGACGTTTAATTCAAAATGGCCGTTGCTGCCGCCGATATTGATGGCTACATCATTTCCCAGCACCTGTGCAGCCACCATCGTCATAGCTTCACATTGTGTAGGGTTTACTTTTCCAGGCATGATGGAGGATCCCGGTTCGTTATCCGGGATATGAATCTCGCCGATGCCGCAGCGCGGTCCGGAGGACAGCATACGGATATCATTCCCGATTTTCATCAGGGAAACCGCCACCGTTTTCAATGCTCCATGTGCTTCCACAATGGCATCGTGCGCCGCTAAGGATTCAAATTTATTATTCGCCGTAACAAAAGGTAGTCCGGTTAAATTCGCAATTTCCTTCGCTACATTTTTTGCATATCCCTTAGGGGTATTGATACCCGTTCCCACTGCCGTTCCGCCTAATGCCAGCTCGGCTAAATGGTCCAGGGAATTTTCAACCGCTTTCAGACCGTGATCCAGTTGAGACACATAACCTGAAAACTCCTGCCCCAACGTAAGCGGTGTGGCATCCATAAAATGCGTACGGCCTATTTTTACAATTTTGGAAAACTCTTTTGATTTTTTAGCCAGCGTATTTCTCAATTTCTTGATGCCCGGGATGGTCGTCTCCATTAAAATGGTATAAGCCGCAATGTACATGGCGGTTGGAAACGTATCGTTGGATGAATGGGATTTATTGACACCATCATTCGGGTTGATTAACTTCTTTTCATCCGTTAACTGACCGCCTAACAGGACATGGCCACGGTAAGCAATCACTTCATTGCAATTCATGTTTGATTGCGTTCCGGAACCCGTCTGCCAAACCACCAGTGGAAACTGGTCATCCAGCTTACCCGCCAGGATCTCATCGCACACCTTACCGATCGTTTCACACTTTTGCTTTTCCAGCACCTTGGCTTTGTAGTTGGTAATGGCTGCCGCTTTCTTCAGGTAAGCAAATGCCCGGATGATTTCCTTCGGCATTTTATTGATATCCTGTGCAATCTGAAAGTTGTCGATGGAACGCTGTGTCTGCGCTCCGTAATAAACATGTGCAGGTACCTTCACCTGACCCATTGTGTCTTTTTCTATTCTGTATTCCATTTTATAATTGTTGTATTCGGTATTGGTCATTTGCTTATCCTTATTGTTTTAGATAAAACCCCGAACTTTCTGTTTTAGCCCCCCTTTTCCCCCTGGGGGGGTTTCCCTTTCCCACCTTATGCAAAGCTTAGCTAATTTTTGGGGGGGTCCCAAGAAAAGGGGGGGGGGGAGAGGGGGGTGTCCCCTTTTATTTTTCCCTTCCCCGGGGGGGGGAGATTTGTTTTTTAAAAAGGGAATTCTCTTTTTTGGTGGGCCTTCCTTTTTTCACTCCGCGAAAAAAAATTTTTTTTTTTTCACATTCCCCTTTTTTTTTTGGTTGTGTGTTGTTTGGTGTGTTTCTCTCCCTCTTTAAAAAAATTAAAAACACAAACCCCCCCCCCTGCCTCGGTTTTTGGGGAAGGGAAAGGAAGGTTATTTTTTATTTTTTTTAAATTTTAAAGGGCCGGGGGCTGGCGTGGTCCTTTCCTTCCCCCTAACCTCTCTTTTTTTTTTTTGGGGGGGGTTGGGCTGGCGCCCCCCTTTTTATTTTTTGTTTTTTGGTTTTTCTCTCTTTCGCGCCTCGGTGTTTTTTTTTTTTGTTTTTTTTTTAAAGGAAAAAAAAAAAAAACAAAGAAAGGGGGGGGTTTGGTTTTCCCTTCCCCCCCCTTTTCCTTCCTCCTTAAAATCAGGTTTGCGTTTTTCCAGGAAAGCCGCCACCCCTTCTTTCACGTCTTCTGTTTTAAACAAATCGCCGAAGGCATTGACTTCATAGGCAAATCCATCCACTCCTTCCTTGAAATAAGCATTGGTGCATTCAATGACTTTTGCCACTGCAACCGGCCCTTTGGTGGCTATTTTATGGATTATGGATACTGCTTTTTCTATGGCGGAAACTTTATCCTGTTCCACGTAATTCACCAATCCCAGATTCAATGCCGTTTGCGCATCAATCAGATCCGCTGTCAGGTGCAATTCCAATGCCTTTGCCTTACCAATATATTGTATCAGGCGCTGTGTGCCGCCGTATCCTGCAATGATTCCCAAATTGACTTCCGGCTGTCCGAATTTTGCATTGGACGTGGCGATACGCATATGACAGGCCATGGAAAGCTCACATCCGCCGCCTAAAGCAAACCCGTTGACCACCGCAATGACCGGAACGGGCATATGCTCAATGGAAAAGAAGATATCATGACCGCGCTGTGCCAGCAACTTCGCCTGCTGAATATCCAGCGTCTGGAACTCAGCGATGTCGGCACCCGCCACGAATGCTTTCTCTCCGGCGCCCGTCAGGATTACACCCTTTAATCCGTGTGTTTTCCTCGCTTCTTCAAATGCCGTCTGAATTTCCACAATGGTTGCTCCGTTCAAGGCATTCAGCTTGTCAGCACGGTTAATCGTCAGATGGAGAATATTATCCGTAATTTCCCATAATAAATTCTTGAATTCCATAGTACTAATTTTATCTGAATACAAAGCGTAGAATGATATCCGGAATGATACCTGCCAGAATAATCAATGCAGTAATAAGCAACAGGGCAATGGTGTTAAAGCCTGATATTCTTATTGGTGTCGTGCCTTCGGCATCCATGCTGAACATCGCAATGATGATTTTGAAATAATAATACACGCCGATTAAAGAGGCCAATATGGCTATCACCGCAATCATGGTTTTACCGCTCGCCAGAACATTTACCAATATAAAATACTTGGCAAAAAATCCGGACAGAGGCGGTATTCCGGCCATGGATAACAAGGCAATGGTCATGGAACCCGCCAAAACCGGATTGCGCTTCACCAGCCCTTTAAAGATGGAGATTTCCTCTTCCTGCTCCGCCTGTTCAGACACCAGGTAAAACACCCAGAAGGCTGCAAGGCTGGAAAGCGTATAAGCCAGTAAATAATGCCAGGTGACATAGGTGGTGGAAGGACTCAGAACGGTTATTCCCAAAATAATAAAACCGGCATGGCCGATGCTGGAATATGCCAGCATACGCTTTGTATTGGATTGGGTGGCTGCAATAACATTGCCCAGCACAATCGTAAGCGTGGAAATGACCAGCAATATGATATTGTAAGTGGTATAGAAAGAAATGACAACACTGAAGAGCCTGTAAAAACCGACGATGGCTCCAATCTTGACAATAGTTGCCATGAAGGCCGTAATGACAGTTGGCGCACCTGTGTACACATCCGGTGTCCAGAAATGAAATGGGACTGCCGACATTTTAAATGCGAGCGCAAACAAAATCAACACCAGTCCGACCATCAGCAGTTGCTGGCTGATTCCATAAGTGGACATGGAGGTCGATACAATCTGCATCAGCTTAAAACTACCGATGGCGCCGTACACAAAGGTGATACCCAGCAGCAAAAAGCCGCTTGCAAAAGAGCCTAAGATAAAATACTTGAAAGCCGCTTCGTTTGAATTCAGGCTTCGCTTATTGCTACCTGCCAGTACATATACAGGAATGGACAATATCTCGACACCGAGAAACAACATCGCAAGATGGGTATAGGAACTTAAAATGAACACACCCACCAGGGAAAACAGCACCAAAGAATAATGATCTGATTGGCTATGGTCATTCTTTATGTAATTAAAGGAGAAGATCAACCACAAAATGGCAATGAAAGAAAATAATATGGTGAAGGCCAGCGGAATCTTATCCAGAACCAGCATGCCGTAAATATTTTCATTGGTACCGAAGTCGTTGAAGCAAAAGCCGATATTGACCAGCAATCCGACAATAGCAAAGGGCAGTATCAGCTTACGGATATTCAGTATCTCGAATACCAGCGCTGCGATTCCCAATCCCGATAATAATAATAACTCTTTCATATTTCTAACATTCTCTTCGAGAACCTCTTTTATTGTACTGAATTAGCTGTAACACTGTGTACATGATCAATTAATTGTTTTACCGGTTGTTCAGATACATCCAGTATGGTATTTGGAAACAATCCGAAGAATATCACTAATACCGCAAATCCGGCCAGTATCATCTTTTCATCTTTACTGATTTCACCAAACGTTTGTGTCAGGCTGTTCGATTCACCGTGCATCATCGCCTGATAGGCGCGCAGCATATACACTGCTCCCAGAATAACGGTCAACCCCCCAAAGAGAGCCGCCATCATATTATACTGAAAAATACCATGCAGCAGCAGGAACTCCCCGACAAAACCATTGGTCAGCGGCATGGCTATACTTCCGAGCAATACAATCAGAAACAGGACGCTGAATTCCCGTGATACATTTCGGATACCGCCTAACTGATGCATCGTATCCGTTTTCATTTTACTGAAAATGATATCGCACACATAAAATAAGGCGACCACATTGATACCATGAGAAAGCATCTGATAAAGTGCACCCTGTACCCCCTGAAGATTCCAGGAAAAAATACCGGCAGCAATCAATCCGACATGCCCGAGCGATGAATACGCCAGCATGCGTTTAAAGTCTTTTTGTGTCAATGCCATAAGGGATCCGTAGACTACACTTATCACACTTAGTGTAATAACGTATTTGGATGCAAGCTGCCAGCCCAGCGGCACCACCGGTATCAGCCAAACGATCAATGCAAAAGCGCCCATTTTCAACATAATACCCGACAAAAGCATGGTACCTTGTGTAGGTGCATTGACGTAGGTATCCGGCTGCCAGGTATGCAGCGGAAAGATCGGTATTTTGATGGCAAAGGCAAGGTAAAAGGCGATAAACACCAGTAACTGCTCCTTTGCTGTCAACTGCGCACCTACCTGATAAAATGCGTTCATGCTGAAACTTCTGTCCGGATTATGCATCCATACAAATATGATAGCCAGCAGCATGAATAAACTACCGAATAGTGTATAAACGAAAAACTTAAAGGTGATTTTTTGTCTGCCAGCTCCTCCCCATATCAGTGCAATCAGATAAATGGGCAGCAAGGCCAGTTCCCAGAACACGTAAAACAACAAGGCATCTTTAGCCAAAAACACCCCTAATAAGGCACTTTGCATCAGCAGGATTAAACTAAAATAGGCTTTCGGATTTTTAATGGTTCTTCCTTCCGTACTTTGAATAATGAAAGGCAGCAATAAAACCGTCAGTAATACCAGAATGATATTAATTCCGTCAACCTTGAGAAAAAAGTCAGCACCTAAAGCCTGTACCCAATCTGTATGAAAGATGAAATCCGCAGATGCCGGATTTGACTTAAACTGACTGAAGATATACAGACCCACACCTAACGTCACCACCGTACCTAACAGGGCGTTATTTTTTGCCTGTTTCTCATTCAGAAACAACGTTGAGAAAACGAAAAGCACCGGTAATATGACCAAGAGTAATACTAACATATTTTACAGACTGAACAACAAGTAAGCAATTTTTTCAACAACAACAGAATATGTAAATGAGACAACATGGTTTACCCCATTTACTGCGATTTCCGATAATTCATTATCCATATTCCCCGATAATGCCAGCAACGCCAACTGTGATACGCCAATAAACAAAGCGATACGCTGTATGTATCTTGCATTGAAGACGTTTAAGGCAGGTATGGCTACTACCAGCAACGTCAGTAAGAATATCAGTATCATATTTTAAATTTTTATAAACATTAATAATATCAAACCTATCATACTCAACACCATCGCAATAGCATAAAATCCTATACTGCCCGTTTGTGTCAGCCTTAATAACTGGCTCCAGTTCACGACGGAAGAGCCTATTCCATTTACCATGGCATCAATCCCTGATCGCTCCACAAACCCGTACAACAGTCCGGCAATTCTATTCAACGGCTTTACAACAACCGCTTCATAAATCTCATCGATATAGTATTTGTGGTAAATAATTTCCTTAAATAAGGATATCGGCGCATCATCATCCTGCGGGATTTGTTTTTTCGCGATGAATATTATTCTGGTCCATAGTATGATTCCTAAAATCAGAACCACCGTTACGCCCATCAAAAGTAATTCCGTATTCAGCGAAATTTCAGCCTCATTCATTTGGACAGAAGCGGCCAGGAAACCATCCAGCCAATGATGGATATTCAATGCATGGCCAAGCTCATGCGGGAATCCAATAAAACCGGCAACAACAGAAAGCCCCGCTAAAACCATCAATGGAACCGTCATGCTTTTAGGCGATTCATGTACATGGTTTTTCTGGATATCATTTCCCCGAAATTCCCCGAAGAAAGTCAGGAAGAACAAACGGAACATATAAAAAGCCGTCATCAATGATACCAGCAATGCCAAAGCAAACAATATCTTACTGTGTACAAACAGTTCAGCCAGCATCTGGTCTTTGGAGAAGAAACCCGCAAACGGCGGAATGCCTGCAATGGCTATGGCAGCTATCATGAAGGTAACGTAGGTAAGGGGCATTTTATTTTTCAATCCGCCCATATTGCGTATATCCTGATCACCGCTCATACCGTGAATCACACTGCCGGCACCGAGGAATAGCAAGGCCTTAAAGAATGCATGCGTGACAACGTGAAATACACCGGCGGAAAATGCGCCAACGCCCAATGCACAGAATATCAGTCCTAACTGGGATACCGTCGAATATGCCAGCACTTTTTTAATATCATTCTGAAACAAGGCAATGGAGGCGGATAATAAAGCCGTTGCAATTCCCACGATGGAAATAATTTCCATCGTCAGCGGCGCGGCGCTGAATAAGGTTCCGCATCTGGCAACCATATAAATTCCGGCTGTCACCATTGTGGCAGCGTGAATCAGGGCAGATACGGGTGTCGGGCCAGCCATTGCATCCGGCAGCCAGGTGTATAATGGTATCTGTGCGGATTTACCCATGGCACCGACAAACAACAACATGGTTATCAGTGTCACCAGCTTTCCGTCTACCACAACATTACCCACCTCACCAAACACATGGTGATAATTGATACTGCCAAAAACGCCGAACGTGAGGATGATACCCAGCAGGAACCCCAAATCACCGATGCGGTTCATGATAAATGCTTTATTAGCAGCGTTGCTGTATCTGATATTTTTAAACCAAAATCCAATTAAAAGATAAGAGCAAAGCCCAACCCCTTCCCATCCTACAAACATCAGCAGGAAGTTATCTCCCAATACCAGTAAAAGCATAAAGAAGACAAAAAGGTTCAGATAGGAAAAATAGCGGTTGTAATCTTTCTCATCGTGCATGTATCCGGCGGAATAGACATGAATCAGAAATCCGACTCCTGTGATAACCAGCAGAAAAATGACAGACAATGAATCTACCAAAAATGAAAAGTCTGCATGAAAATCTCCTACACTTATCCAGTTCATCAAAGGCACGGTGACGGCCTGATTGTCAGAAAGCTGAGAAAAGAAAAGCAGTACTGCTACAAGGAAAGAAGCCAGTATACTTCCGGGTGCCAGATAGGTGGTGATATGCTTTGGTAATTTTTTGCCCAACAAAGAGATGATGGTAAAACTCACCAACGGAAATAAAGGAATAAGATAGACTAATTGCTGCATGAACCTGTTATTGTTTTACTTCTAACAATTTAAAAAACTCATCCAGTTTTGGCATGATGATAATCTCCGTACGTCGGTTGACTGTTCTGTTCGCAGGCGTATCATTGGCCACTTTAGGATAATATTCGGAACGGCCGCCGGCAATCATTCTGCCCGGATCGACGCCGTCTTTCAACTGCAATCCACGTGCAACGCAAGTGGCGCGTTTTACACTCCAATCCCAGTTGTCCGCCATACAGGCAGTGGCAATCTGAACATTGTCGGTATTTCCTTCAATCAGCACATCAAAGGTTTTGTAATCGTTGATCACCCTTGAAATTTTCTCCAGAATGGCGCCCGCTCTCGATGATATTTCAGCACTGCCGGATTTATAGAGCATTCCATCTGACAATGAAATCAACACCACTCCTTTGTCCACTCTCACGTTCACATCGGTATCATTCACATCTACCAGGGAACGTTTTAAATTCAACACCAAGACCAGATTCAATGAATCCTTAGAACGGATCTGGGCATTCAACAAGCTGATATCCCTGCTTTGTTTATCAATCGTTTCCAGTGATTTTTTGATGCTTTCCGCTCCTTCCTTGCTGATAACGGACAAATTTGTCAGCTGATCAAGCAATTTACCATTAGTAGATTTCTGAAAGTCCACTTCTTTCAACAGCTCTTCGATTTTCGATTTTGCTTTAGCCAATTCTGCCGACAGTGCATCATAATCACCGGATTTCTGACCAAACTTTTTCTCACACTCAGCAAGATCAGACGTTGTCTGGCGCAGAGCCTGCTCGAGTTTATCCTTATCCAGCTGAGTCGCCTGAAACTTCTTCTTGCTTACACAGGAAGACAAGGCAATCAATGCTATCAATACAATTCCAACTTTTTTCATAACTTATAATTATATGATTTATGAATTACCACTTCAGTTTATTTAATGCATCAATATCGGTCGATTTGGTATTCCGGTATATCATCATCAAAATAGCCAAACCTACCGCCACTTCCGCTGCAGCCACTACCATAATGAAGAACACGAACACCTGTCCGCTGCTGTCGCCCAGGTATCTGGAAAAAGCCACCATCAGCAAGTTGACGGCATTCAGCATCAGCTCAATACACATGAAAATGATAATGGCATTTCGTCTGAACAGAACGCCTAATACGCCAATACAGAAAAGTGTTACAGCGAGATAAATGTACCACTGAATCGGAATACCTATTATTACTTCTTTCATTTTATTTAATTATCGTTATATGTCACAAGTTATTACCGCTGTTTATAGCCTGCCTGTAACATTCACCTGTCATCAATGTATATCTTTTTTACTCAGGAACACCGCTCCTACCATGGCCGACAAAAAAAGTATCGACGAAATTTCAAACGGAAGCATATATTCCTTAAATAATACTTTTCCTAGATTCTCCACCAACCCGATATTGCTGTTTTGTGCGGATGGAAGCATACCTGTTTCAGCCCCTTTCAACAGGGCGACAAGACAAACCAGCAACAATCCGGCCGAGACGGCAGCAGCGACCTTCGGTATATTTTTCTTATGCGGTTCAATTTCTTTGTTCAGATTCAACATCATGATGACATATAAAAACAGTACCATGATAGCGCCGGCATATACGATAATATGCACTACCGCAAGAAACTGTGCATTTAAAATCAGGAAATGGCCGGCGATGGCGAAAAAAGTGACCACCAAATACAAAACAGAGTGTACCGGATTTTTATCGAATATGACCATAAGCGCACTCAGCACAGCCACAAAGGATAAAAAGAAAAATAAATACTGCGATAGATGCATATCAGATGTGAGATTTGAGATGTGAGATTTGAGATTTATTTTTCATTTCATTATTGTTATTTAATGTGTTTGCTGATTACTTCGTTCCTCGCAATGACCTATTTAATGATGTTTGTTTTCGTTTAATAAGTTTCCCCTGTCTTTCCAGGTTTGATTATGATATTTAGTTTTGTCTTTTTTAAACTCCACTACTTCCGGTGTTTGCCTTTCCGATAAATCGATTGGATGATTTACATCTTCCACCAGTTTATCTTTGCCATATACCATATCTTTTCTGTTACCTGAAACGGGAACTATCCTGTCCGTCAGGAAGATGGCTTCTTTCGGACATGCTTCTTCACACAACCCGCAGAAAATACATCTCAGCATATTGATTTCATAAACAGCCGCATACTTTTCTTCCCTGTATAAATGCTCATCCCCTTTCCTGCGTTCTGCTGCATCCATCGTAATGGCTTCTGCCGGGCAGGCCACTGCGCACAATCCGCAGGCCGTACAGCGTTCAGCACCGTTTTCATCTCTTTTCAGTACATGCTGCCCCCTGTAGGTGCCGGAGATTTCTCTTTTTACTTCCGGATATCTGACAGTAGCCGGTTTTTTAAATAAATGCCTGAACGTAATAGTCATACCATTTGCTATGGCAGGCAGGTATAACTGCTCTACCAGGCTCATTTCTTTTTTTACTACTACCTTTTTTCTGTTCGTAAGTTGCATACGCTACTTTTATTCATACTAAACCTTTCCCAACGCATACATCAGCACACCTGTTGCCAGAATATTGAATATTGCCAAAGGAATTAAAATTTTCCAACCTAAATTCATCAGCTGGTCATACCTGAACCTTGGAATCGTCCATCTCACCCACATAAAAAAGAAGATAAAGAAGATGATTTTCCCAAAGAAGAATGCAAATTGCAATATAGACAAGACATTTCCGTCTATCGGTAAATGATTTTGAAACGGAATATTATAGCCACCGAAATACAGCGAAGAGATAATCGCAGACGAGATAAATATGTTGATGTATTCCGCAAACAGATAAAAACCGAGTTTCATGGATGAATATTCGGTATGATAACCGCCTACCAGTTCCGTTTCACATTCCGGCAAGTCAAAAGGAGCCCGATTCGTTTCTGCAAATGCACATATCAGAAAGATTAAAAATCCCAACGGCTGATAAACGACATTCCACATGGTTCCATCCTGCTGCCGCACGATTTCACCCAGGCTCAAGGAACCTGTTTTCATTATCAACGCCACCAGGGCTAAACCCATAGCGATTTCATAGCTGATCATCTGAGAGGAAGCGCGCAAAGCACCGAGCATGGAGTATTTATTATTCGATGCCCACCCGCCAATCATGATACCATATACGCCAAAAGACACCACGCCAAAAACATAGAGAATGCCGATATTGATATCCGCAATCTGCAATGGAAATGAATAATCGCCGATATTGATATTGCCGCCCCACGGCACCACCACGCCCGTCATCAATGCGGTGAGCATAGCCAGGCTCGGCCCTAAAATAAACAAGAATTTATTAGATACGGTCGGAATGATTTCTTCTTTCATAAACATCTTCAAACCGTCCGCCATCGGCTGCAGGATACCAAACGGACCGGCTCTGTCCGGACCGATTCTATCCTGCATAAATGCCGCCACTTTCCTTTCTGCATACGTTGAATAGGCTGCAACACCCAATGATATCAGGAATACCAACAGTACCAAAATAGTTTTATACAGGATAAATATCGCCATTACTTTTCAATATTATTCGGATTCAAGGCACCTTCGCCCAAATCCACTTTTTTACCTTCTAATTTTTGCATGTGTTTATAAACACCAATCTGTAATTTTTTCAACTCATAATGATTTTGAGAAATAACGGAATGATGGCTTACTTTACTCGGTCCTTCTATCGTCCAGTCTTTCACCTGTTTTTTATCAAAGCGACAATCATTACAGATAAATTCCTCCACTTCTCCCCACCTGTCTTTGCGGGCGGTAACACGCAATACATCCTCTCCTTTCATCCACAAGCGGACCTTGCCGGAACATTTCGGGCAATCTCTGTGCGCATCTACCGGATTGGTAAACCAAACACGGCTTTTGAAACGGAATGTCCTGTCCGTTAATGCACCTACCGGACAAACATCAATCACATTTCCGGAAAAATCATTTTCAATCGCCTTTTCGATATAGGTAGAAATTTCAGCGTGGTCGCCACGATTAATCACACCATGAACGCGGCCGTCGGTAATCTGCTCACATGTTTTCACGCATCGGTAACACAGAATACACCGGTTCATGTGCAGCTTGATCTTATTTCCTATATCGATTGGATCAAACTCTCTGCGCTGAAATTCATAGCGTGTTCCTTCTTTGCCATTTTCATAGCTTAAATCCTGCAGATGACATTCCCCAGCCTGGTCGCAGACCGGACAATCCAAAGGGTGGTTGATCAGTAAAAACTCCACCACACCGGCACGGGCTTCAAGTAATTCAGGGGAAGTCGTATTCCGCACCACCATACCGTCCATCACGTTTGTTCTGCAACTGGGAACCGGTTTCGGCATAGGACGCGGATCTTTTTCCGAACCTTTTTCCACCGTGACGATACAGGTTCTGCAATAGCCACCGGAGGTTTTCAGCTTGGAATAATAACACATGGTTGGCGGTGCAATGTTTGTGCCGTGTTGCTCGTCTATCCTTCTTGCCGCTGCCAGAATACTGGTGCCGTCCGGAACTTCGATGGTTGTATCGTCTATGGTTACCTTTGCCATGTTAAAAATTAATAAGTTTGAATGAAAAAGCCATAAGTTTTTAGTTGTTTTTTAATAGCTTTTCTTCAAGTTTCCACACAACGGGGGGTCAAATTTTTTCCCTTCTCCCCCCCCCCAAAAATACCCCCCCCCCCCCCCCCCCCCCCTCTTAAAAAAAAAACTTCCCACGCCCCCCGGCCCCCCCACCCCCGCGGGGGAGGGGGGGGGGGCCCAACCCCCCCGCCCGCCCCGGCCCCCCCTTTTTTTTTTCCTTCCCAAAAAACCTTTATTTTAACTTATTACTTGTTGAATATTATTTAATCTGTAATAATGTTTCACATCATGAATGGATTGAGGATTGCGGACATACTCTTCAAATTCGTGCCTGAAATGACGAATTGCCGCAGCTACCGGCCAGGCAGCCGCTTCACCCAAGGGACAAATTGTTTTTCCTTCAATCTTCGACTGCACATCCCACAATAAATCGATATCCTTCATGGTTGCCTTACCATCTATAAATTTTTGAAGGATTTTTTCCATCCAGCCGGTTCCTTCACGACACGGCGAACACTGACCGCAGCTTTCATGATGATAGAAACGGGCGAATGTGAACAGATTTTTTACAATGGAAGTATCTTCATCCATGGCTATAAATCCGCCGGAGCCCAACATGGTACCGGTTGCAAAGCCGCCGTCACTCAGGGATTCATACGTCATTAAACGAGGTTCACCTTTAGCTGTTTTTAAGATTAATTCTGTAGGCAAAATCGGAACGGAAGAACCGCCGGCAACCACTGCCTTTAACTTTTTCCCGTTACGGATACCCCCGCAATATGCATCGCTGTAAATAAACTCCTCTACCGGCAATCCTAATTCAATTTCATATACTCCCGGTTTATTGATATGGCCGGAAGCAGAAATCAATTTTGTACCTGTGGATTTTCCAATACCAATTTTAGCATAGGCCTCGCCGCCGTCATTGACGATTGGAACCACTGCAGCAATCGTTTCTACATTATTTACTACTGTCGGACGCCCCCACAAACCCGCTACTGCCGGAAAAGGTGGCTTCAGTCTCGGATTTCCTCTTTTGCCTTCCAGTGATTCCAGCAACGCCGTTTCTTCCCCACATATATAGGCACCACCGCCGGGTTGTACATATAAATCCAGATCGTAGCCGGAACCTAAAATATTTTTCCCCAAAAGTCCGGCTGCATAGGCTTCCTTGATGGCGTTTTGCAAAATCTTGATGATGTAATAATATTCACCCCGCACGTAGATGTATGAAGTACTGGCACCTAAAGCATAACTTGAAACAATCATTCCTTCCAATAACAGATGAGGAATGCGCTCCATCAGGTATCTGTCTTTGAACGTTCCCGGTTCAGATTCATCGGCATTACAGACCAGATGGCGGGGAACGCCTTCCGGTTTGGCGAGGAAACTCCATTTCATACCCGTAGGAAAGCCTGCACCTCCGCGGCCCCGCAAACCTGATTTCTTTACTTCCTCCACCACATCATCCGGCTTCATCGTTTTCAGCGCCTTCTCCAGTGATTTATAACCATTGTGCTGACGGTAAACTTCTAACGTATTTATCCCCGGTATATGATCGTATGTAAGTAATATTTTTTTGCTCATGTTTTATTCAATAGATGCTAAACAGGTTCAGCAATTCAGTAATGTGTTATACGTATCTGCTTCGTTTATTTTCTTTTCTTAAGTCCTCTAAAATCGTATCAATTTTATCAAAGGTCAGGTTTTCATAATACTTATCCCCTATCTGAAACATCGGCGCCGTTCCGCACGAACCCAGACACTCCACCGTTTTGATTTGGAACATACCGTCTTGAGTGGGCTGTCCGACTTCCACCTGTAATTTACTTTCCAGGTATCTGACTATATCTTCCGAGCCGCACATCCAGCAGGAACTCGTCTGACAGATTTCTATCAGGTATTTGCCTACCGGTTTCAAATTAAACATAGAATAAAAGGAAGCCACTTCATATACTTCTATCGGTTGTATGTTCAAGATAGATGCCACATAATCCATCACTGGTGCACTCAACCAGCCATCAAATTCAGCCTGTGCCAGGTGCAGTAAAGGCAACAAAGCTGATTTGCTTTTATCCTTAGGATATTGATTTAAAATCTCCTGCACTTTTTGTTGTGCTTCGTCTGAAAATTTTATGTCTGTCGCTGTTGTCATTAATTCAAAGTCTTCTAAGTTCAAAAAGATCCCTCACTTCGTTCGGTATAGATGCTATGCGTCTAATTCTCCTGCAATCACATTCATGCTGCTCATCGTCAAAATCGCATCACTCAGCATACCGCCGCGTATCATGCTCGGATAAGCCTGATAATAGATAAAGCAGGGCCGGCGAAAATGCAAACGAAATGGCTGACGTCCGCCGTCACTGATTAAATAAAAGCCCAACTCTCCGTTTCCGCCTTCCACGCTGTGGTATACTTCCCCTTTCGGAACTGCCGTTTCTCCCATCACAATTTTAAAATGATAAATCAGGGCTTCCATTTTACTGTACACATCCTGTTTGGGAGGCAGATAAAACTCCGGCAAATCGGCATGATAACTGCCATCCGGCATATTTTTAATGGCTTGTTCAATAATGCGCATACTTTGCCACATCTCTTCCATACGCACCATATACCGGTCATACGTATCACCACTGGTACCCACCGGAATGTCAAACTGAAAATCCTGGTAGGAGGAATATGGATTCGCCACACGGACATCATAATCCAAGCCGGCCGCCCGGAGATTTGGACCGGTGAAACCATAATCCAATGCATCTTCTACGGAAATACCGCCAATATTGATGGTTCTGTCCATGAAAATGCGGTTTCTGTCCACCAATTTCTGGAACTCTGCCAATCCTTTCGGGAACTCTTTCATAAAGTGATGGATCTTATCCCATACTTTTGGAGAGAAATCTCTTTCCATTCCGCCTATTCGTCCGATGTTGGTAGTGAGTCTGGCACCGCATATCTCTTCAAAGATTTCGTAAATCCATTCCCTGTATTGAAACAAATGCAGGAATCCCGTCATAGCACCTGTATCTACGGCGATTACCGTATCACAAACAATATGATCCGCAATACGGGACAACTCCATGATAATGACACGCATATATTGCGCACGTTTCGGAATTTCGGCACCGATTAATTTCTCCACCGTCATATGCCATCCCATATTATTTATAGGAGAAGAACAATAGTTCAACCGGTCGGTAATAGGTGTAATCTGATTATAGGGCCTCCGTTCGGATAATTTTTCAAATGCCCGGTGGATATAACCTATGGTTGAAACCGCATCCACGATCACTTCCCCATCCATCGTCAATACATTCTGAAATATACCGTGCGTGGCCGGGTGCGTTGGGCCAAGGTTCAGCGTAGAATATTGCTTTTTTTCGTATGTAGAACTTGTATTATTCATCAGTCAATAGTCAGTAGTATTCTGAGTTTTATTTAAATTTTCCTCACTTTGTTCGGAATAAAGCTTGTTTACCGTCCAAACATCTTATCATTTTTATCTTCCCGCTGCAAATCTTCCAGTGGGTATTCCTTTCGCATCGGGAAATAATTCATTTCGTCCATATTGAGGATTCGTCTCAAATTCGGATGTCCGATAAAATTGAATCCAAAAAAATCATACTCCTGTCTTTCCATCCAGTTGGCAGTCTTCCAGACATCCGTCAACGTCGGCACATTCATATCTTCCCTGCTCATGAACGTTTTGATACGAACTCTCCAATTTTTAGGCATATTATGCAACTGATACATCAACCCAAACTCCTTATCCTGCAGATTTTCAGGATAATGTAATCCGCATAAGGTAGTCAGGAAATGAAAATTCAGTTCTTTATCTTCTTTCAGAAAGACGAGCACCTCTTTGATAAGATCTTTTTTAACTATAAAAACAGGAATATCGTATTGGAGTTCGTATGCCAGCAGGCCACCATCAAATCTTTGCTGAAGTTTATCTTTTACTATATCTAACAATTCACTCATCTTTCAGTATTAAGTATTTAGCAGGCAGTAAGCAGAAACACTACATACTACGCGAACTGTTTACCCTCTATTCTATTCCGTATTGAGCCAACATCGCTTTGTACTCCGGAGAATCCCTTCTTCTGCGTTCCTCACTTTTTGCCAACTCCTGTATTTTTAATATTCCATCGAGTACCTGCTCCGGACGCGGCGGGCAGCCAGGAATATAAACATCCACCGGAATAATCCTGTCAATTCCCTGCAATACGCTATAAGTATCGAAGATTCCGCCACTGCTGGCACAGGCACCCATACTCAGCACCCATTTAGGTTCTGCCATCTGCTCGTATACCTGACGCAGTACCGGCCCCATTTTCTTGGAGATGGTACCCATCACCATTAATAAATCTGCCTGACGGGGAGAAAAGCTCAAACGCTCAGATCCGAACCGAGCCAAATCGTAATGAGCCGCCATGGTAGCCATAAATTCAATTCCACAACACGATGTTGCAAACGGCAATGGCCATAAGGAGTTAGCCCTTGCCAATCCCACCACTTTATCCAAAGAGGTGGCAAAGAATCCCTGCCCTTCCAATCCTTCAGGTTTGTATGCCGGGTGAATATCTATCGCTGTTGTACTCATTTTTAAAGTATTTAGTAGCGGGTAGGCAGTTTGCAGTTATACTGCTTACTTAAAGACTGCATACTGAATACTACTTTATTTCTATTCCCATTTCAGTGCCCCTTTCTTGATGATATAGAAAAACCCCCTCCAGTTTTGTTTTGGATTTATGGTGAGGTCCCATCCAGTGCGTCACCCCCATCACGAGGCCGACAAAACCCAAAGCCACCAGGAACATCATGACAATTGGCAGAAAAACTAATATCTGGCTGGCTAAAAGCATTTTTACGATTTGAAGACACGCAAATATAGTATTAAGTTTCAAAATAGCCAGATGATTTTTATCACGAAACGGTTAATGTTAATATCCTATTATGGAAATTATCCACCTTTTGTCTCTCAATAGTAAAATGAATTGTAAACGATTAAATTTGTCCTTATGTACGAGAATGAAATTACGGATGCCGCGCAACGGCTTGCTTATGAATATGTCTTAAAAACCTTTGTGAATGTGTTTGTTACGGGAAAGGCGGGAACCGGAAAAACCACTTTTTTAAAATCCATACAACATAATGCGGTTAAAAACACCGTTGTCGCAGCCCCGACAGGCGTGGCTGCCATTAATGCAGGCGGAATGACACTGCACTCCCTGTTTCAGTTGCCTTTCGGGCCATTTCTGCCCACCAAACAACGGGTCTCCTCCAATTCCACCAACCTGCATTCTCTTTTTGAAAACCTTAAACTCAGCAAAGCTAAAATCCAGTTGCTTAAAGAGCTGGAACTGCTGATAATTGATGAAGTCAGTATGCTGCGCTGCGATACGCTGGATTGTATCGACACCATATTAAGAACCGTTCGCAGGAATCAGTCGGAAGCGTTCGGAGGTGTTCAGGTATTATTTATCGGCGATTTATTTCAACTTCCGCCTGTGGCTGTTGACGATGAATGGCGGCTGTTAAATGATTTTTATGAAACACCCTTTTTCTTCAGTGCACAGGTGATGAAAGAATGCCACTTCGTGCATATAGAATTTACCAAAATATACCGCCAGAGTGAAGAAAAATTCATCCGGCTACTGAATAAGGTGCGCAACAACGAGATGACAGAAGATGATTTCTATCTGTTAAATGACCGCTATCAGCCAGAGCTGCTGAATGACCTGGATGAATCCATCACCTTAACCACCCACAACTGGAAAGCAGACAAAATCAATCAATCACAGCTTGCCAGACTGGATGGAGAGGCGGTTGGTTTCTCCGGTACTCTGGAAGGCGATTTCAACGATAAGGCATTGCCTACAGAAATGAACCTGAATCTAAAGAGAGGTGCTCAGGTGATGTTTATCAAAAATGACAGTAGCCACGAGAAGCGATACTATAACGGAAAACTGGCTACGGTCACCAACCTTTCAGATGATGTCATTACTGTAAAATTCCTGGAGGATGACATAGAATATACGGTAGACAAGGAAACCTGGGAAAACATCCGTTACAACTACAATCCGGCTGCTGACAAGATAGAAGAAGAAAAAATAGGCAGTTTCACACAATATCCCATCCGCCTGGCATGGGCCATCACCATACATAAAAGCCAGGGGCTGACATTCGACAAAGCCGTGATAGACACCGGACAAGCGTTTGCTGCCGGACAGGTTTATGTGGCACTTAGCCGTTGCAGGACACTGGACGGACTGTTTCTGATGACGCGCATTACACAGGATGCAATTATGAGTGACGAGCGAATCATCAACTTTACGGAAAATCAACTAACGGGTGAAGATGAGTTGATTCGCACGCTTCCTTTTCATAAAATGGAGTTTGCCAAAATACAGCTGATAAAAGCCTTTGACTGGACCAAAATGGTGGATCTCGTCCATGAATTTTCAGATTTTGCAGAAGAAAAACGGATTCCGGAAAAAGAGACGGTACTCATACTGATAAAAGCCATCACCCAATCCATCCGGGAGTTAAAAGAAACGGCAGCTAAGTTTTCCATTCAGCTACAGGAAATACTGAAACATATAGACCAACCGGAATACCAATTGCTTCTACAGGAGCGCACCCTGAAATCCATCCAATACTTTGGAAACCAACTGACCAGCCAAATCATCAAACCGTTAGATGGCATGATTGTTACCATGCACCATAAGAAAGGTGTTCGCGGCTTTTTGAAAAAGGCGGAGGAACTCGAACTGGCTTTCATTTCCAAATTACAGGTAATAGAAAAGTTGCAGTTCGGCGACACAGCATTTTATGAAGGAGCATCCTTTTACAATAAGGAAAATACGGAAATCAGGGAGCTTCTGCAAAAAAAACAGGAAAAGGGAGCTTCGCAGCGGGAAAGCCTGCGACTATATAAAGATGGTAAAACCGCAAAACAGATAGCCGAAGTACGCAACATGGCACTATCTACCATAGAGGGGCATCTGGCAGAATTCGTATCTGGCGGTGAAATTGACATTCATGATTTTTTAAAGGAAGAAGATTTACAAGCTATAAAAGCTGAAATGAAACAAATTTCCGGATTTTCAGTTACGCCGCTAAAACAACATTTCGGCGACCGGTTTTCCTACGGACGACTGAGAATGGCAGTGGTATGGCTGAATAAAGAGAAATAAAAAAAGTCCTCGAAATTTCGAGGACTTAGCGGTCCGGACGGGACTCGAACCCGCGACCCCGTGCGTGACAGGCACGTATTCTAACCAACTGAACTACCGAACCTGCTTTAAAAGCGAGTGCAAATATACAAACTTTTTCATTTTTTGCTCCTTCTTTCCTAAGTTTTTTCCAACAAGTAATGAATTTGAAAGTATTCGTTTATCAAATCATAAAATACTACCTTTGTTTTATGTCATTCTTTTCTGAGATAATACGCTTCTTTTTTTATTTTTTTCTGAAGTTTAAAAGACCTGCAGTTAGAGAACATCAGCCGGTTTCTTTGTTGAACGCTCAAAAAATCGGCATTCTATTTTATGCAGACAATATACGTATCAACGATATCATTTTAGCATTCAGTCAAAAATTAAAGAATGCCGGCAAAGAAGTAGAAGTGCTTGGCTACATACCAAAAAGCGAATTGGGATTTGTATTCCCTTTTCCATTTATCACCAATAAAGATGTAAGCTGGTACGGAAAACCCTGTGGCAGCATTTCTGAATCTTTTATACATTCCATATTTGATTTAGTTATCAATTTCCACACGGAAGAATGTTTGCCGTTCGAATATATTTGCGCCGTTTCATCTGCAAAATTCCGCATTGGGTTCCGGTCAGATGCAGACATTGCTAACTATGATTTAATATTAATTTCTAAAGAAAATAAGGAAATTTCTAACTTAATTCAGAACTTAGAGCATTACTTAAAATAGATTTTCACACAGAATATGAGTACATTGAATTTTAAGGGTGTTGGTGTGGCATTGGTAACACCATTTAATGAGCAGAAAGAAGTCAATTTTGCGGAGTTTGAGAAAGTCGTCAACTATGTTATTGATGGCGGAGTGGATTATGTCGTCGTACTGGGCACAACGGGAGAATCGGTTACCCTCAGTAAAAACGAAAAACAAGACCTCATAAAGGCATGCGTGGATGTAACGAATAAACGTGTTCCGGTCGTTGCAGGTTTTGGCGGAAACGATACAAAGAATATCATTGATGACATAAATAAATATGACCTGACCGGTGTTAATGCTGTTTTATCGGTAAGTCCATATTATAACAAACCGACACAGGAAGGCATTTTCGAGCATTACAAGGCTATAGCCAATAATACGAACTTACCAATTATACTCTATAATGTACCGGGAAGAACAGCTTCTAATATCCGGGCAAGTACAACCCTGCAACTCGCTCATGAATTCAAAAATATCATTGGCATTAAGGAAGCGAGCAACGACTGGATGCAGCTGTTCTGGCTGGCAAGGGAAAAACCTGTTGATTTTCTGCTTATCAGCGGTAACGACGATCTGATAGTTCCCCAAATATCGATAGGCTATGACGGAGTCATTTCAGTGATTGCCAATGCCACTCCTAAACATTTCTCTGACATGGTGCATCAGGCGTTAAATGGGGATTATGCTTCCGCACGCAAGACTGTCTATGCATTGGACGAGCTGATTACCTATTTGTTTGAACAGGGCAATCCTGCAGGTGTGAAGGCAGCTTTGAAACACCTGGGTGTTTGTGACGATTTTGTTCGCCTACCGCTGATGCCGGTCAACATTGAACTGCGTCAAAAAATTGGCAAAAAACTGGACGGTCTGTTTGCGGCTGTATAACTATCTTGATTAATCTGTTCAATCTCTTTATCAATTGGGCACCACTTCTATAATTACCTTATCGGAGATGAAAGGATTCCATCCTACAGCAACCCTCCCGTATTCATCTTTTTCATATTTCACTTTAACTCCGTTCAATCTTATTTCAAAGCCATTTGAATACCGGTTATCCGGAATATATATTACAGGGCCGGAAGAAGAATGATTGCTCTCAAAGGTAAATCTTAAGCTATTGGCTGTCAAATCAAACCGATGATCTATCAGTATTCCCGGTATAGCCATGGCATACGGAACAGCAAATAAGTTTTTAGCTTCTGTCCGCTCCGCCCATTGTTTATTACCGCTGATATGTTCATAGAACCCCCAGTTACCATCCTTACCGGAAGTACCCGGCAGCGGCTCTTTCCAGAGCCAGAATGCATGGTGAATATTTCTGTCTTCGGCCATTTCTTTGAAAGCTACAACATAGGCGGCACCGGCTTCTCTGGACGGATTCATACCCCACTCATTCATACAAACCGGCGCATTCCAGCTTTGTCCCTCCAGCACTATCCTGTCCATAGCTTTTTTCATTACCTGCTTCCAAACATCTACTTTTGCATAACTGGCTCCTTGTGTCAGATTGGGATAATAATGCGGACAATAGACAACCTTATTATCTATAAATGGAGTAGTAAGCAATGGAGAGACCTCCGTAAAATTACGGATAGCATCAGGTTCTAACCATAATGAATGCCTTGTATCTATACTTCGCATTGAACGGGAACATCTTTCATAAAACCTCATTAAGACAGCATCACTCAGGCCGGCTGCCGAACAGATAGGCTCATTCGCCGGTTCAAATCCGATAACGGCATTCTCCTCTTTAAACTCCCGTATAATATCTTTCCACACATCGAGAAACTCATCCTGATACCCGTCATAGTTGATAAAGAAATTATGAAAGGCTAAAAAGACAAACGGATTTGCCCTAAAGGCAAAGAGGTCATCAAAATCAATGATACCCTCTGCTTTTGGGAAAGCCGCGGGAAATATTGCCCAATAAGGCGCTCCGTCCTCTCCCATTTCCTTGCTGTAGGCATCGCTGTGCCAGTCAATCTGGACATAGATTCCGGCATCCTTACACCAGCCAACCACTTCCTTTATTCTGTCTATATAAGCGTGGTTAATTTCATTGCGTTCCGGTTCGTAAGCGCTCCAGTTTATTGGCAGCCGAAGCAGATTAAATCCCATGGCTGCCATCCCTTTTATATCCTCTTCTGTCGTTTCCGGAATAATTTCATTAGCGGTTCTTCCGTCAGCATGAACCACATCAAACAATCCGTCCAGACGGGCATTGATTCCACGCAACTGTATGGTTCTTCCCTGTTCATCATAAAACTGCCGGTCACGTACATCTATCCAGTTAATATTCCAATTATTTTGCACTGTAAAATCATCCGCAGTATTCTTAGTGCAGGAAATCAACATTGCGGAGCACAACATTGCAGTTATCTTCCATTTCATACCGTAAATCTAAAAGATTTTAAATAAAAAATACCCCCGCAAATTGCGGGGGTATTTTTTATGAATGTGCAACTGATTATTACTTGGAAAGAATAACAGGTTTCACATAGTACTTACCTTCTGATGTTTCCAGTCTGTAGAAGTACATACCGGCTGCATGACCGGCTCCGTTGAACTGATAGATATAATCTAATCCACCTTCAACTGTGCCGCTATACAGCAATTCCACTTCCTGGCCAACCGCATTGTACACGGCTAATCGTACTCTGGCATCTACCGGCAATCTCAGCTTGATATTCGTAATATCAAAGAATGGATTCGGCATTGCCGTCATCTCTACTTCAGCATGTTCGTGCAGTTCTTCTGCTATATCTGCTTCTATCTCACGGTTGTTGGCACATGGACCTACACTCCACTCACCGCCTTTGGAGTTCAGTTTCTTCTGAACATCCTTGTCTTTCACACAATGCGTATGAGCTGCCTTGTTCTTAGGTTTGTGACACATCAGTGTTTTACCGTTTGCACAAGAACTGATACCACACAGCACATTACTGTTGTCTACCTGAGAGTACATGTACAACTCACGATAGAAACTGCCAACGATATCTGCATTACAAGTGGTTGGGATTACTATGATGGAATCCGGATTCTGTGCAATTTGAGCATAGGTGATACTGTTGAATATCCCTCCAGGCAATGAGGTTGCAGAGACCGTAAAGATATCTCCGGGATTTACATTGGAGAATTTCGCTAACGTATCTGTCAACAACGGATCAGAGAAAATATACATGGTTGCATTCGTCGAAACGGATGAGCTATCCCATATAGAGTACTCAAAGGTGATTTTTTTCAATCCGCCAACACATGCACATACCGGTGCAGGAGCTGGAGTACAGTTCGGATCACAATTGGTTTCCCAATCCCATATCGTATAATCATCTCCCTGAACTTTTCTGCCAATAAACTGTCCGGTCAGACGGATAGGATTGGTCGCTTTACCTTTCAATGACCTAATCTCTCCGCGTTGTGCGAATACGTTACCAAAGAATACGGAACCTTCACCCCACTCTACTACTTTCTTGTCATCTTTCTTATCCTCATCACCTACATATATCGTCACCTTGTTGCGTTCCAGGTTGAACTTCGTATTCTTCTCAAAATCCACTTTTTTGTTCACCGATATTTTCGCACATCCGCTGAACTTAACAGTAGCCCCATCTTTTACTTTTAATTCATCCATATAGATGATAGGACGTGTGAACGTAACTACGGCATTCGCTCCTATCTGGATATTTTTATAGATGGAATCTGACAAGGTAACTGTAGCTCCACTGGCAACATTCACATTTGTAACACCTGCATACGGATTACCAAAATATGACGGAATGGTGAAGTTGGCAACTCCGGTATATTGGTTAGTTACCACCGAGCCTGTTTTGATGTCTAACACCGGTGCTTTCACAAATGTGGTAGCTCCCGTTATCATCGTATTCTCATGTATTTTAGCTTGCTCACCGGCTGTTGTCACACCAACACCGCCGTTCAATACGGTGTTGTAACCATGTAAGTGCACTTCTTCGAACCCAATTATGGTATAAGCTGCATTAAAGCCAACCGGGTTATAATTTACATAAGTACTAGCACTTGCAGTACATCCGTTGCCATTTGTTACATTCAGATTATATGTACCTGTTGCATATACATTGATGCTCTGTGTAGTCTGGCCGGTCTCCCATGCATACGTTACCGGCTCACTCGGTGTAGCAGTAAGTATCACCTGATTACCCTGGCAGAACTGAGGCATTGTACTTTGGCTGATGACCGCAGAAGGAATTGTACCTACTACCGTCACCGCTGCAGCACAAGTGCTGCTGTTACCGTTATTATCCGTTACTGTCAATACAACCGGATTTGCACCGATATTACTACAATTGAATGATGTCGTTGTAACAGCTAAATTAGCTATACCACAGGCGTCTGTACTACCATTATTTACATCGCCAGCGACAATAGAAGCAGTTCCACCGGAAAGTGTAACTGAAACATTCTGACACAATGCGATTGGTGCCACATTATCCTCTACCGTTACCGTTGCGCCGCAGTGCTTGTATTGCCGTTAACATCCGTTACCGTCAACACCACTGCATTCGCGCCTACGTTGCCGCAGTTGAAGGTCGTTTTGCTCAAGGCTAGGCTGATGCCGCACGCATCCGATGAACCATTGTCCACCGCTGCCGCCGTCGTACGCCGTTGCCTGTATTGTCCAGTTGTACCGTTACGTTCTGACACAATGCGATTGGTGCCACATTATCCTCTACCGTTACCGTTGCGCCGCAAGTGCTGCTGTTGCCGTTAACATCCGTTACCGTCAACACCACCGCATTCGCCCTACGTTGCCGCAGTTGAAGGTCGTTTTACTCAAGGCTAGGCTGATGCCGCATGCATCCGATGAACCATTGTCCACCGCTGCCGCCGTCGTACTGCCGTTGCCGGTATTGTCCAGTTGTACCGTTACGTTCTGACACAATGCGATTGGTGCCACATTATCCTCTACCGTTACCGTTGCGCCGCAGGTGCTGCTGTTGCCGTTAACATCCGTTACCGTCAACACCACTGCATTCGCCCCTACGTTGCCGCAGTTGAAAGCTGTTTTACTCAAGGCAAGGCTGATGCCGCACGCATCCGATGAACCATTGTCCACCGCTGCTGCCGTCGTACTGCCGTTTCCTGTGTTATCCAGTTGTACCGTTACATTCTGACACAATGCGATTGGTGCCACATTATCCTCTACCGTTACCGTTGCGCCGCAAGTGCTTGTATTGCCGTTAACATCCGTTACCGTCAACACCACTGCATTCGCCCCTACGTTGCCGCAGTTGAAGGCTGTTTTGCTCAAGGCCAGGCTGATGCCGCACGCATCCGATGAACCATTGTCCACCGCTGCCGCCGTCGTACTGCCGTTGCCTGTGTTATCCAGTTGTACCGTTACGTTCTGACACAATGCGATTGGTGCCACATTATCCTCTACCGTTACCGTTGCGCCGCAAGTGCTTGTATTGCCGTTAACATCCGTTACCGTCAACACCACTGCATTCGCGCCTACGTTGCCGCAGTTGAAAGCCGTTTTACTCAAGGCTAGGCTGATGCCGCACGCATCCGATGAACCATTGTCCACCGCTGCTGCCGTCGTACTGCCGTTGCCTGTGTTATCCAGTTGTACCGTTACGTTCTGACACAATGCGATTGGTGCCACATTATCCTCTACCGTTACCGTTGCGCCGCAGGTGCTGCTGTTGCCGTTAACATCCGTTACCGTCAACACCACTGCATTCGCCCCTACGTTGCCGCAGTTGAAGGTCGTTTTACTCAAGGCTAGGCTGATGCCGCACGCATCCGATGAACCATTGTCCACCGCTGCCGCCGTCGTACTGCCGTTGCCGGTGTTATCCAGTTGTACCGTTACGTTCTGACACAATGCGATTGGTGCCACATTATCCTCTACCGTTACCGTTGCGCCGCAAGCTGCTGTTGCCGTTAACATCCGTTACCGTCAACACCACTGCATTCGCCCCTACGTTGCCGCAGTTGAAGGTCGTTTTACTCAAGGCTAGGCTGATGCCGCACGCATCCGATGAACCATTGTCCACCGCTGCCGCCGTCGTACTGCCGTTGCCTGTGTTATCCAGTTGTACCGTTACGTTCTGACACAATGCGATTGGTGCCACATTATCCTCTACCGTTACCGTTGCGTGCAGGTGCTGCTGTTGCCGTTAACATCCGTTACCGTCAACACCACGGCATTCGCCCCTACGTTGCCGCAGTTGAAAGCTGTTTTACTCAAGGAAAGGCTGATGCCGCACGCATCCGATGAACCATTGTCCACCGCTGCTGCCGTCGTACTGCCGTTTCCTGTGTTATCCAGTTGTACCGTTACATTCTGACACAATGCGATTGGTGCCACATTATCCTCTACCGTTACCGTTGCGCCGCAAGTGCTTGTATTGCCGTTAACATCCGTTACCGTCAACACCACCGCATTCGCGCCTACGTTGCCGCAGTTGAAGGCTGTCTTGCTCAATGAAAGGCTGATGCCGCACGCATCCGATGAACCATTGTCCACCGCTGCCGCCGTCGTACTGCCGTTGCCGGTATTATCCAGTTGTACCGTTACGTTCTGACACAATGCGATTGGTGCCACATTATCCTCTACCGTTACCGTTGCGCCGCAAGTGCTGTATTGCCGTTAACATCCGTTACCGTCAACACCACCGCATTCGCGCCTACGTTGCCGCAGTTGAAAGCTGTCTTACTCAAGGCAAGGCTGATGCCGCACGCATCCGATGAACCATTGTCCACCGCTGCTGCCGTCGTACTGCCGTTTCCTGTGTTATCCAGTTGTACCGTTACGTTCTGACACAATGCGATTGGTGCCACATTATCCTCTACCGTTACCGTTGCGCCGCAGGTGCTTGTATTACCGTTAACATCCGTTACCGTCAACACCACTGCATTCGCCCTACGTTGCCGCAGTTGAAAGCTGTCTTGCTCAATGCCAGGCTGATGCCGCACGCATCCGATGAACCATTGTCCACCGCTGCTGCCGTCGTACTGCCGTTGCCTGTGTTATCCAGTTGTACCGTTACGTTCTGACACAATGCGATTGGTGCCACATTATCCTCTACCGTTACCGTTGCGCCGCAAGTGCTTGTATTGCCGTTAACATCCGTTACCGTCAACACCACTGCATTCGCTCCTACGTTGCCGCAGTTGAAGGTCGTTTTACTCAAGGCTAGGCTGATGCCGCACGCATCCGATGAACCATTGTCCACCGCTGCCGCCGTCGTACTGCCGTTGCCGGTGTTATCCAGTTGTACCGTTACATTCTGACACAATGCGATTGGTGCCACATTATCCTCTACCGTTACCGTCGCACCACAGGTGCTGCTGTTGCCGTTAACATCCGTTACCGTCAGCACCACTGCATTCGCGCCTACGTTGCCGCAGTTGAGGTCGTTTTACTCAAGGCAAGGCTGATGCCGCACGCATCCGATGAACCATTGTCCACCGCTGCCGCCGTCGTACTGCCGTTGCCGGTGTTATCCAGTTGTACCGTTACGTTCTGACAATGCGATTGGTGCCACATTATCCTCTACCGTTACTGTTGCGCCGCAAGTGGCTGTATTGCCGTTGGTCGTTTTACTCAAGGCTAGGCTGATGCCGCACGCATCCGATGAACCATTGTCCACCGCTGCTGCCGTCGTACTGCCGTTTCCTGTGTTATCCAGTTGTACCGTTACATTCTGACACAATGCGATTGGTGCCACATTATCCTCTACCGTTACCGTTGCGCCGCAGGTGCTTGTATTGCCGTTAACATCCGTTACCGTCAACACCACTGCATTCGCGCCTACGTTGCCGCAGTTGAAAGCTGTCTTACTCAAGGCTAGGCTGATGCCGCACGCATCCGATGAACCATTGTCCACCGCTGCTGCCGTCGTACTGCCGTTGCCGGTATTGTCCAGTTGTACCGTTACATTCTGACACAATGCGATTGGTGCCACATTATCCTCTACCGTTACCGTTGCGCCGCAAGTGCTTGTATTGCCGTTAACATCCGTTACCGTCAACACCACCGCATTCGCGCCTACGTTGCCGCAGTTGAAAGCTGTCTTACTCAATGAAAGGCTGATGCCGCACGCATCCGATGAACCATTGTCCACCGCTGCTGCCGTCGTACTGCCGTTTCCTGTGTTATCCAGTTGTACCGTTACATTCTGACACAATGCGATTGGTGCCACATTATCCTCTACCGTTACCGTTGCGCCGCAAGTGCTGCTGTTGCCGTTAACATCCGTTACCGTCAACACCACTGCATTTCCTGAAGCTGCTGTAATAGTGTGTGCACCTAAACCGGTAGCATCATCTGTCGGGAAAACATTCCATTCTGTGGTAAGTGTAGGGAAGCCTGATCCCGGATTGGATGAGATGCCCTGGATTACAGTACCCTTTCTGCGAAGGGTTCTGTCAGTGGTCTGATAACCTCCGGCACCCGTCCATCCGCTTGCTCCTGGATCCGTTCCTATTCTTCCAAAAATATCCAGGTTACCGGTACCTGATTTGTATAATACCACGGCATCATTTCCATTAAAGAATGAAGACGCGCTGGTTTGGTCCGCCTGTGCCAATACAGCAGGTGATGCCGTACTGGTTGCCACTACATACACATCTCCGGATGCTACCGTGCCTGTTAAAGCTATGGTACCGCCTACTGATGTGCTGCCGTTGAAATAATATCTCAATTCATATCCTCCTGCTGACAGGTTCACCGCTGATCCAGTTCCATTGTATATCTCTATTGCCTTGATATTGCCGGAGCCTTCTATATACTCTGATATTAATAAACCGGAAAGTGGGTCTCCCTTAACATCTGAACAATTAAATGTATTTGGAGAAACGCTTAAAGAAGCAACGCCACAAGCATCTGAAGAGCCGTTATCAACGTCTGCTCCGACAATACTTGCATTTCCGGTATTATCCAACTGAACCGTTATATTTTTGCATAATGCTGCAGGAGCAGTATTATCCACCACCGTCACCGTTGCACCGCAGGTGCTTGTATTGCCGTTATTATCTGTAACTGTCAATACGACTGCATTTGCTCCTACGTTGGCACAGGTAAATGTTGTATTGCTTAATACCAGTGACTGCATACCGCAGGCGTCGGATGAACCATTGTTCACCGCTGCTGCCGTTGTCGAGCCATTTGCACCTACCAGGTTTACTGTTACATTTCTGCAAATCGCCACCGGTGCCACATTGTCCTGTACCGTCACCGTTGCTCCGCAGGTGCTGGTATTGCCGTTAACATCCGTTACCGTCAAAACTACTGCATTCGCGCCAACGTTGGCACAGGTAAATGCTGTTTTGCTTAATGCCACCGACTGTATTCCGCAGGCATCGGAAGAACCATTGTTCACCGCTGCTGCCGTCGTGGAGCCATTTCCGGCATTATCCAGTGCAACCGTTACATTCTGACAAACTGCAACCGGTGCTATATTATCCTGTACGGTTACTTTTGCACCGCAGGTGCTGCTGTTACCATTCACATCCGTTACTGTCAGTACGACTGCATTCGCACTTAAATGAGCATGAGCACCTAAACCGCTGGCATCATCTGTCGGGAAAACATTCCATTCTGTGGTAAGTGTCGGGAAGCCTGATCCCGGATTGGATGAGATACCCTGGGTTACCGTATTTTTCCTGCGAAGGGTTCTGTCAGTGGTCTGATAACCTCCGGCACCCGTCCATCCGCTTGCTCCTGGATCCGTTCCTATTCTTCCAAAGATATCCAGGTTACCGGTACCTGATTTGTATAATACCACTGCATCATTTCCATTAAAGAATGATGATGAGCTGGTTTGGTCTGCCTGTGCCAATACAGCAGGTGATGCCGAACTGGTTGCCACTACATACACATCTCCGGATGCTACCGTGCCTGTTAAAGCTATGGTACCGCCTACCGATGTGCTGCCATTGAAATAATATCTTAATTCATATCCCCCTGCTGACAGATTCACTGCCGATCCTGTTCCATTGTATATCTCTATTGCCTTGATATTGCCGGAGCCTTCTATGTACTCTGATATTAACAGACCAGAAAGCGGCGAACCGGAAATGTTGCTGCAATTAAATGTGTTTGGAGAAACGCTTAAAGCAGCAACACCACATGCATCTGAAGAGCCGTTATCAACGTCTGCTCCAACAATACCTGCATTTCCGGTATTATCCAACTGAACCGTTATATCTTTGCACAAGGCTGCAGGAGCAGTATTATCCACTACCGTCACCGTTGCACCGCAGGTTGATGTGTTGCCGTTAACATCCGTTACCGTCAGCAACACTGCATTCGCTCCTACATTCGCACATCCAAATGAAGTTGTGCTCAGCGACAGACCAGCTACACCACAGGCATCAGATGAACCATTGTTCACCGCTGCTGCCGTTGTCGAGCCATTTGCACCCACCAAGATTACTGTTACATTCTGACAAACTGCCACCGGTGCCACATTATCCTGAACGGTTACCGTTGCACCGCAGGTGCTGGTATTACCGTTGTTGTCCGTTACCGTCAATACCACTGCATTGGCACCAACGTTGGCACAGGTAAATGCTGTAGTGCTTAGTGCCAGCGACTGTATTCCGCAGGCATCGGATGAACCATTGTTCACCGCTGCTGCCGTTGTGGAGCCATTTCCGGCATTATCCAGTGCAACCGTTACATTCTGACAAACTGCAGATGGTGCTTCTGCATCCGTAACCGATATTGTAAATGAACATGTTGATGTATTTCCACTTTGGTCTGTTGCTTTAAAGCTAATTGCAGACGAGCCTACCGGGAACTGAGTTCCTGAAGCTGCTCCGCCTGTTTGAACTAAAGAAGATACAGTACAGTTATCCGTTGCTGAAGCGGCAAAGGTCACCAGTGCTCCGCACTGACCGGCATCTGTGTTCACAGCAATATTTGCCGGACAGGTAATCACTGGAGCAATATTATCTACTACTGTAACTGAAGCAAAACAGAATTCAGAATTTCCACTTAAATCACTCAGGATTACCGTAACCGGACTTGTACCTAAATTGGAACAGGTAAAACTGTTAGGATTTACCACCCTGGATGTGATACCACAATTATCTGTACTGGCGCCACTAAAATCTAATCCTGTTGCCGTAGCATTCCCTGAATTATCCAATGCTACAGTAAAATTATTACAAACAGCCGTTGGTTTAATGTTATCTATTATTGTAACGGAAGCGCTGCAGGTTGATGCATTTCCGCTGTTATCAGAAACCGTCAATACAACTGTATTACCGGAACCTAAATTAGCACAGGAGAACGTTGAAACATTTAATGAAGTACTTTGAATTCCGCATGCATCATTTGAACCATTATTCACCTGAGCTGCTGTAATCGTTACATTTCCGTTAGCATCCAATGGAACTGTTATGTTTTGACAGATTGCATTTGGAGCAACATTGTCAACTATAGTAACAGCAGCATTACAAGTACCGGTATTGCCGCTATTGTCTATCACTGTTAATGTGACTGTATTCAATCCAACATTGGAACACGTAAATGTAGTTTGAGAAACGGCACTGTTACCCGTTACTAATGTGCAGTTATCTGTTGAGCCGTTATCTATAGTTGAAGGTGTAATACTTACAAAGCTTGCACCATTTAATTGTAACGTCACATTTTTACATGCTGCAACAGGCAACTCATCATCATATACATAAACAGATGTCTCACACGTAGATGTATTTCCATTTACGTCTGTAACCGTCCATGTCACTACCGTTAATCCTTTAGTATACAGACCGCTGGCATCACTGGTGTTGTTGAAGCTGTTTATTATGCTTTGAAGACTGCAGTTATCGGTAGCAGATAATGCTCCGATAGATACATTACCTAAGCAAGTTCCGGTAGTGGTTGCAGTAAATTTATCTAACGGACAAGTTGTAATCAACGGAAGTTCATTATCCGTAACACTTACTGTAAAACTGCAGGTCGCTGTGTTGCCGCTGGCATCCGTGACCGTGAAGGCATTGGTCGTTGTTCCGATTGGGAACGTGGAACCGCTTATCTGTCCGCCTGTCTGTGCCACCGTTTGTCCCGAACAATTGTCTGCAGAAGTGATGGCTGCATAGCTAACCGCTGCACCGCATACTCCCGGATCATTATTCACCGCTATATTCGAAGGACAGGTAATCGTTGGGAGTTCATTATCTGCCACACTCACTGTAAAGCTGCAGGTCGCTGTGTTGCCACTTGCATCCGTGACTGTGAAGGCATTGGTCGTTGTTCCGATTGGGAACGTGGAACCGCTTATCTGTCCGCCTGTCTGTGCAACCGTCTGTCCGGCACAATTATCTGCAGAGCTTACGCTGTAGCTTACCGCTGCACCGCATACTCCCGGATCATTGTTGACGGAAATGTTTGCGTTACAGGTGATCGTTGGATTTTCATTGTCTGCCACACTCACTGTAAAGCTGCAGGTCGCCGTGTTGCCGCTGGCATCCGTGACCGTGAAGGCATTGGTTGTCGTTCCGATTGGGAACGTAGAACCGCTTATCTGTCCGCCTGTTTGTGCTACCGTCTGTCCGGCACAATTATCTGCAGAACTTACGCTGTAGCTTACCGCTGCACCGCATACTCCAGGATCATTGTTGACAGAAATATTGGAAGGGCATGTAATCTTCGGAAGTTCGTTATCCACTACCGTCACCGTAAAGGAACAGGTGCTGGATAAGCCTGCCGCATCCGTTACTCTGAATGTATTGGTGATGGTTCCTGTTGGGTATACGCCACTTGGAACACCTGCAATTTGAACAGTTGTCTGACCAGGACAATTATCCGTTCCTGTCGGAGCAGTGTAAGTTACTGTCTGAGCACAGGTTCCGGAAGCTACATTCACACTTATGTTAGTCGGACAAGTGATGGCAGGTGCCTGATTGTCCGTAACGGTAACTGTGAATGAACAGGTTGTTGAATTTCCCGCTGCATCCGTTACTCTGAATGTATTGGTCATCGTTCCTGTTGGGAAAGAAGCACCGCTGGCAGATCCTGTAATTTGTGCAGTTATCTGACCAGGACAGTTATCCGTTCCTGTCGGAGCCGTGTAAGTTACTGTCTGAGCACAGGTATTTGGAGCCACATTTACACTGATGTTAGCAGGACAAGTGATGGCAGGTGCCTGATTGTCCACCACAGTAACAGTAAATGAACAAGTCGTGGAATTACCGGAAGCATCCGTTACCCTGAATGTATTGGTAGACGTTCCGGTAGGATAAGAAGCTCCGCTGCCTGACCCACCTATCTGTGCCGTTGTCGCACCCGGACAGTTATCCGTTCCTGTTGGAGCTGTGAAGGTCACAGTCTGAGCACAGGTATTTGGTGCTACGTTTACACTTATATTAGCAGGACAAGTGATGGCAGGTGCCTGATTGTCCGTTATCGTTACTGTAAAGGAGCAGGTACTGGAAAGCCCTGCTGCATCCGTTACTCTAAATGTATTGGTGGTGGTACCTGTTGGGAAAGATGCACCGCTGGCAGAACCTGCAATTTGTGCAGTTGACTGACCAGGACAATTATCCGTTCCTGTTGGAGCCGTATAAGTTACCGTTTGAGCACACGTATTTGGAGCCACATTCACACTTATATTAGCAGGACAAGTGATGGCAGGTGCCTGATTGTCCGTTACAGTAACCGTGAAAGAACAGGTATTGGAAAGTCCTGTTGCATCCGTTACCCTGAAAGTATTGGTGGTAGTTCCTTTAGGAAGATGCACCGCTGGCAGAACCAGCAATTTGTGCAGTAGTCTGTCCGGTACAGTTATCCGTTCCTGATGGTGTTGTATAGGTTACTGTTTGGGCACAGGTATTTGGCGCCACATTCACCGCTATATTAGCAGGGCAGGTAATGGCAGGTGCCTGATTATCCGCCACGGTTACAGTAAATGAACAGGTAGTTGAATTTCCAGCCGCATCCGTTACCCTGAATGTATTGGTGGTGGTTCCTTTAGGGAATGAAGCACCGCTGGCAGAACCTGCAATTTGTGCAGTTGTCTGTCCGGTACAGTTATCCGTTCCCGTTGGAGCCGTGTAAGTTACCGTTTGAGCACACGTATTAGGTGCCACATTCACTCCTATATTTGCCGGACAAGTGATGGCAGGTGCCTGATTGTCCGTTACCGTTACAGTAAAGGAACAGGTACTGGAAAGCCCTGCAGCATCCGTTACCCTGAATGTATTGGTGGTGGTTCCTTTAGGGTAAGAAGCACCGCTGGCAAGACCTGCGATTTGTGCCGTTGTAGCACCTGCACAGTTATCCGTTCCGGTTGGTGCTGTATACGTTGCTGTCTGTGCACAGGTATTCGGAGCCACATTCACTCCTATATTTGCCGGACAGGTAATAGTCGGTACTATGTTATCCGATACGGTTACATTGAAGTTACAGGTTGCCACCCTGCCTCCCGGATCGGTACCAGTATGCGTAACCGCCGTAGTTCCCAGTGGGAAGGTAGATCCGCTGGCACCGCCGGCTGTTCTGGCAACCGTTACGGTACAGTTATCACTGAAAGTAGGAGTTGCATAGGTTACAGCCGCCCCGCAGGTACCTGCAGTGGTATTCACGGAGATAGTGGAAGGGTAGGTTGCTACCGTTGGTGTGGTGACATCTTTTATATAATAACGCAATGAACCGGATGCTGCAAGTACCGCGCGGGAAAACTGTGCAACTTCCACATAGTAAGTACCACTTGCAGATGGTGTATAGGTTATCGAACTGGCCGGAGCACATGCATCATCATTGGAAGCAGCCACGGTAAACCCATCCGTACCATACAGACGGAGATAAGTATCATTGGTAGCGAGTCCGCAATTTTCAAACACATAAGTCGTACCGGCAGTCAGTGCTACTGACCACGAAGGTATCACTCCCGTTGAATAGGCAATTGTCTGACCTGCACCATTACAGGACAATGCCGGAGTTATAGAAGAGCCGCCTGATACATATTTCCAGGTCACCCCAATGGCATACTGGTGGTTGCTGGTGCTTCCTGCACTCGGACCATTCGTCCAGGTACCGTTAGAAGGAGAAGCCAGTACCCTGAAGTCAAACGTCTGCGAAGCTGTTTGTCGGCAGGCATCTGCAGGAGGACCGCCCTGGAAGACACAACGGTTATCCGAGTCTTCCTCCCAGGCATCAATACGGGCAATAATCTGCCAGGATGCGTTGGTACGGTTGGATACGATCGCCGGCGAGTTTACCGCCCAGGTAGTCGTACCGTTGAAATCGGTTGTCATACAGTTGGTCGTACCTTCCGTGGCATTCACGTTGTCTTTTGTCCACAGCCAGGCTGTGTATTCCTCGGTATCGCCGTCCTGACATCCTACGTCTGAACTTCGGACAAAACCGGATCTGGTGCTATACGTCACATTTGCCATCTGGGCTTCTGCTACAGCTGCCCAACAGCAAAAAAGTGCGATAAGGGCGATTTTGATTTTAGATGTATTCATAATAATCATACTTATTTTTTTAACATTCTGTTCTTTCCTGTTTATTTAGTAAAGGTGAAGTGAGCAAAAGTGGATTTCGCATAATCTTCATCAAAAACATCCAGCACCAGTTCGTTCGCACTAACCGACCGGATAATAAAATTGATCACTTTGGGTTCGCAGTCATCACATCCGGTTACAATCCCGTTTAAAGTCAGCGCCTGGTCAATTAAGGTAAAAGTACCCTGCCAGGACCTTTCGCCGTCAGTATAAAAGGTGTACACAAAACCGGAACCTGAAAAATTAAGCTTGGTAGTTGTCAGCGGAAAATCAGGCAGGTAATTGTCCCCTCTGGCAATTTCATCTTCCGGTGTCAGTACCTGAGACGTATCTCCGCCCGTCAGGGAAGTCAGTGTCCAGATGCCCTGTAAGTCATCCGAAGTAGTTTGTGCTTTAGATGTTGTACAGAAAAGCACCAGGAAAAATAATGAAATGAAAATCTTTTTCATACGGTATTGTTTTATTTTTTTAGTTAACTGTTATTGAATTTATATGCAGGTTGCCGGCTGAATGATTCGGGTCGAACCGGCTAATTTTCGGATTTTCAGGTGCCAAAGTTTCCGTTTCACGGCAGTTAATCTCCTCTGTACACCTCTTTTTGTAAATTTCACACATACGCCCTTGCTTAATTTTCTTAGACAAAAAATAGGTATAGACTGCGCCAAAGGGTACCTAAAATAAGGTATCTTCGCGCATTTTCATTAAAAAACCGGTATTTATTACTTGCATTTTAAATCTATTCCCCGTTTAATATTAACAATATTTTACACAAATCTCACACAGGGGTAACATATTTTTTTAAAATTTAACAAATTAAGTACAGACCATTATTAGTCGATAATTATGCATTAAATTTTAATTTGTGTCGATGGGAATCAGTTGGGCAACTTATTGGGAAGTTCATTCATTTTACCGTGCAGCTTGTAGTAATATTCCAGGTTGCTGATCAGCACATCGCTTTTAAACCCTTTGGAAAGGGCAATTTCATAGTTCCGGACAGCCAGGACGGTATCTTTCATGTTCAGATAAGCATCCCCTTTATTGACGAAACCGTCAATCCAGTGATTTCTGATGGCAATATCTGCGAGCGGAATAATGGCATCATAGCGGTGTGTCTGCAGGAGGATGTCTATGATCTTTCCATACAGAATTTCATTCAGGGTATATTTATAAAAGGCCGGATAAAAGTATTGTAAGGCCTTTTCATTGTCCGGCTTGTCAAAATAATAAATATTCCCCATCAGCTCCTGTGCGTTGATGTACGTAAATTTCTGCAAGGTATCTACCCTGCCCCAGCATGCCAGCGCACTGTCCGTATTATTCAAATACGATCGGTATACTTTGCCCAGGGCGATCCAGGCGTCATTACATTTCGGATATACTGCCACCGCTTTCTCGAAATAGGATTTCGCCCTGTATATTTCGGCTTTTTTATCTGGAATAATCTCTCCTTCCTTACCCAGCTCTTTCATGATATGACTGCCCATCATAAAATTGGCTCTGGCAGATTTTGTCAGGTAAGTTATATCATGTTCGAAAAGGGTTGTCTTATCATACCATTGTGTATTCCTGTTTAAGGTCATCAGTCCGTATGGAACAAACAGGGGTATCAACAACAGCCCGGTTAACTTAACGGGAGTCAAATCCCGCTGCGTAAAAAAATATTTTTTCAGCAGCACAGCGAGCTGATACAACCCTATCGCAAGGAGCACACAGAAACCGGCCGATGCCTGGTAGATCAGACGCTCACCCACTATCCCGGTAATCGACGGCGCAGGCTTTATATTGGAGAAGAATGCAATATTGATTCCAAATACCATCAGCCATAATGAAAAATACAGGTTTTTCCGCTTATGGATATTAAATACGATTACGGCCAACACTACTGAGATGAGGAGCAGGCCCGCATAAGGGTAGAAACTGTCCCAGCCCCTGTCCGGCAGCATATCGTATCCATAGTAATATCGCAGCGGGAATGGTATGAGCAGCTTGCTAATATAAAAGAATATGGTCTGCATGCCATTGGGAATATTGTGACCGGCAGCATAAAAAGCCGTTGGAGTCGTTTCAAACTTATACCCGATATCGCTCCGCAAGACGGATGTACTCATCCATATAAAAGTGAAAAAGGGTATGGCTATTCCTATCAGCAGCCATAAGCCGGATTTTTGAAAAAATATCTTTTGGATGGCATCTTTGGAAAACACATCTCCCTGCAAATTCATTATCCGGTAAAAAAGCAGCAATATGAATGACACCGGAATGACCATGAAGGCAGTTTCCTTAGCCAGGTTTGCCAAAAGCATAAAACCGGCTATCAGAAAAAGATATCGCCAGTTTTGTGTTTCCAGCAGTTTTAATGTATTGAACAAGGCGGCAATGGCAAATGTAAAACATAAGATCTCCTCCCTGTTCTTGATGCTGCACACCACTTCCGTGTGTATCGGATGAATGATAAACAACAATACCGCTCCGTATAGGACCGCTTCATTCTTATAACCAAACAGCGATGCTGTCTTTTTCAAAAAAAGCAGCAGTAAAAAAACATTGAGTGCAAACAGCAGCACATTAATAAAATGGCTGTAATGCGGGTTATTTCCCCACAAACTGTATTCGATTGCCAGTGTTATCTTTCCCAATGGCCGATAACCATAAGTGACGCCGGGACCGTTGCTGTAATTGGTGGTCAGCAATTCGGGAATACCGCTGATTCCTTTCTTCGTCAACGGATTGCCTTCGTCTAAAGAAACGACATAACCGTCATCGAGGTTGTACTCATTCCGGATAGAATTTCCGTAGGTGGCAAAAACCAGCAGCAAAATAATCAGCACTTCCCACCAGCTTCGTTGCAGGTTTATCGGAGAGGCGGACTTTGCCGGTATTGGGAGTTGTATTTTTTTTCTGGCGGACATACTGTACCGTGCACTGTTTACAGGAACAACTACAAATGATGCCTGTAAAATACATCATTTAAATTATTAACCGATACAATCTGCACATAAAAAACGTCCTGCAAGCTATGCTTCGCAGGACGTTACCAAAACTGTTTAAAACCACTAAAACAATTATTATGAACTGCAATACCACTACTGCAGCTTTGCGATCCTAATTCAATTTGACCAATTTCCGAATCTGTGTTCCCAGTTTGGTCTGCAACTGCACCATGTAGGTTCCTTTTGCGAGGCTGCCCACTTCCAGCTGCAGGTTTGCATCTCCCTGTTCGATGTCGAAATTCATGTCTTTCACTTTTGAACCATCGAGGGTGTAGATGCTGATATTCACAGACATGGCCTCCACGCTGGAAATAATAACCGATGTCAGACTGCTGGCAGGATTCGGCATAAACTCGCTGATGGTCAGTTTCTCACCGCTGCTGATCTTAGCCTGCACTATCCTGGAATGCGTATATTTTCCGTCAAGGTCAATCTGTTTCAGGCGGTAATAATAGATTACTCCCGGTTTTACAGACTCATCCTCATACAGATAGTTTCTGACGGTTCTTGAATTGCCGTTACCGGCCACTTCCCCGATTTTTTCAAATTTTACGCCATCGGTACTTCGCTCAATATCAAACCGAACATTATTCATTTCCGATGCCGTTGTCCAATCCAGGCGGATAGCGATATTCTTTACCGGTCTGGCTGTGAAAGCCGTCAGCTCTACCGGCAGGGCTTCATTCGACCAGAATGTCGGATACAGGTAGAAGGTAGAAGACTGTTCCACTTCGAAAGAGATCTGCCAGTAATCCCCCACCCTTGTAAATCTCGGGCTGATGACGACCGGATCCGGAGAAACCTTTGGAGGCATGAAACTGTCTGTCGTACTTGGATAGGCCACCAGAAACAGTTCCGGCGGATTTTCAAAATAGTAATAACCTCCGTTGTTCAGTGTCGCACCCTGCAGGGCCGCCACCTCTTCATCCGTAAAATACAGGTTGATGGTCATCGGTGCATCGTTGGTCGTATTGATGTTCCATGCTCTCGGCAAGTATGGCTGCGGCAGATAGCCCACATCCAATATCCAGGAGTTTACAGACTGTACATCCCCAACGGCCGGGTCGCCGGCGACATTATAAGGCAACTGCGCACAGAACGTGGTGGCTCCAATGGCCACTGCATCCGCACTGTCCGTCACGGATGAAAGCAACCTGCCATTTGCATCATAATAGCTGTAGGTCGTTCCGTTCTGTATCGGACAGGACAGACAGAATTCATTGCTGTATTTTGACACTAAAGAAGTATCCACTGCCGGCGGTGTAATCAGCTGAACAGCAGTATCCTTACAGTCATGTGCATTTGTCACCACCCAAAGGATCGTACTTGTAGCACTGGTTCTGGAAAGTGCGCCCACCGTAGTCGATAAACTGGTTGGTGAAACGATACTGCCCGGGCCGTCGGAAACATACCATTGACCACTGGATGGCGTCGGATCTGTTGCGGTTATTGCAGCGATATAACCCGCCGCATCCGTACAGTTATATATGGTACTGCCCGCGCCCACCGTTTGCGGCTTCGTGACAGACCATTTTGAACTGATAGTTCTGGATATACAACCCTGTGCGCAGCTTCTGATTACCCTGACCACCACTGAATCTGTCGCTCCCTGACCGACAACCGTGCCGGAGGTGTATGACTGCCATGCGCCATTGTCCATCTTCCAATCATAGGTTTCCGTACAGCTGACACCACCCCAGCCCGGAGTGATCGTTACAACGGTTCCTCTGCCGTAGCATAAAGGTTTTGCCGTAGCAAACGGCGATGCCATCTTAGGCATGATATCCACCGTAATCTTAACACAGGAGGTATCCCTGCACCCGAACTGATTTTCTGAAATCACCACATAGGTAGTGGTTGAATCCGGCATTACCACCTGGCTTACCGACGTGTAGAGTATTGCTCCAGTAGGGACACAACCCGGCAGGGCAGCATCTTTCTTATACCATTTGGTATTGACCATATTGGTGGTAGGTGAAAAGGACACCGTACAGCTATCCCCCTCACACAGGTAATTGGTGGTAGTGGTAGCTGTAAATTCCGGTTTGGGATTTACGGTTACCGTTGTATTATACGTATATTTACATCCCTCGCCTGCGGTAATCACCGCAGAGTAGGTGCCGGCCTTTACGGGAACGGCATCTACAATGGAAGGGTCTTCCACTGTAGAGGAATAGCCGTTCGGGCCTGTCCATACGTAAGTATATCCGGTACTTGGCGGTGTAAACTGAATACTGATGGTATCTCCCTGACAAACCGCATGGTTCGGAGAAACCAGTCCTTCACCGATCAGTCGTTTTGCCGGTATGAATAAACTGTTCAGAAACACACGCATACCATTGACATTGGACAACGAGGTGCCATCGTAGGAGTGCCCGCCCAGGTAAATCATGTTACCACCCACCTTACTCACATCACCGAATTTACAGGCGGCAAACTGCACGACCGTGTCCAGTCCAGCATCTCCGGTCACATCTCTCATAAAGTATCCTCCGGGGTAGTAGGTGGCTGTCCAGCTAGAAGGAGCGACCGGCCTGAAGTTATATATTGATCCGCCGGTTTGCGTAAATGCGCCGTGAAACTGGCTGATAGGCATATTCCAGTTGGCGTATGCCTGCGTGGTAACGCCTGCATTCACGTCCAGAATCCCCTGCGTGGTCAGATAGCGCTGCGCGCCGTAATTTTCTATGGCATCTATCCCTTCACATTGCGCCAGGAAGTTACCACCTGAAAGTACAAAGGATTTTAAGTTGTTTAAACGGAGTGAATCCGAACTCTCGTAGTCTGATACCCCCCAGTGCGGTGTAGACGCAAAGGTAAAACAGGAAGCGGAGTCAATAATATACCCTTCATCCAGAATACGGTAACGGCTGGTATCTATCAATGCTCTTTTAAACACGTCTTCATGAATATCGGCATTCCCCCCATCGTCGTATATTGCCATAAACGGCTTATGCACAACGGTATAACGGACATCCGCGTTGACCGTCTGATTGGTCTGGTAAACCTGAATATCACTGGTGGTACCGGTAATTTTATTATTGAATGCCTTCAAAACAGTTCTGGCTGCGGCTGTATCACTCGGTGAAATTACAAACGGGCCGGAGCGGAAATGCGTCAGCACATAACTTCCCATTGTCGGCGTTATCTTACGGCAACGCACCGACATATCAATACTGTCTTTTGCCAGTTTAGCGGTTTTAATCACCCATTTTAAAGGTACGTTGTTCCACAGCAACTCTACGGCAAGGCCGTATGCCTTTACGTTCATGACACTGCTGACACCCTGCGTGGTGTTATCCATGCCAATTATCCAGGAACCGCTTGGTATGGACTGAATGTTTGCAGTGGGCGGCGGCAAGTCATCGCCTTTCATGTTCAGTTGTCCCAACCATGTCATCAGGAGCATGGTGAGCAACAGGGTTTTTAGATTCAACGTTTTCATTGTCTGTGGGGTTTTGGGTTTCATGTAAATATTTTTCAAATTCTCTGATTTTAGAATTTAAAGCTGAAACAAAGGAAACACCCGGAAGAGATAGTCAGAAAGCAATTGAGCTGTCAATTGTTTTTCATCGAACTGCTGTTTTTAAAAATCAGCTGATACAGATACTATTCGTGGAAAAAAGGGTCATACGGTTTGTTTCTAGTCTTTAAATTGTTTACAAATTCAAGAGTCTTCAGTTAGGGTTTACAAAGCAAATTTATGTCAAGAAAACCAATTTGTCAAATTTTTTAACAATTATTTTTAATTATCCTGGACAAATATGTGCAATCTGGGAAAGAAATTTGATTTTATAAAAACATATAAAACTGATAATCCGTATTTTATGAGACATGGAAGTACTACTGAAAATATTGTGCAGCCCGATACAAAAACCCATACAAAAAGGCGGCATACCATCCTGCATTCGGTACGTTTTTACATTTATTTTCATTCAGAACATGTTTTTTGTTTAAAACGTGGTATGTTTTTTGAATCACATTCCTAAATTCCTGTATGAAAAAACATGTATTGTCAGTCATCTTATCTATCCTGCTTGTGCAGCCCCTTTCTGCCCTGGATAAGGGTAAGCTGACCGACTGGAGCGGTGCCGGTGCACAAAGTTCCCTGCCGTCGGTTGCGAAGAAAATCATGCTGACCGATTTCGGCGGTAAAGCCGATAATGTGTCGGATAATTCCGTGGCTTTGCAAAACGCTATTAATTCGTTGAACGGGAACGCGGGTATTATAGAAATCCCTGCCGGAAATTTCCTGATTAAGAAAACCATTTCCATTCCATCCAATGTTGTCATAAAGGGGCAAGGCAGCGATAAAACCATTTTAAATTTTAACCTGAACGGCAGCGGCAATCTGTTTTCCATTCAGGGCACCGCCACCCCTATCTCCGTTCCTATCCTGTCCGGAACCACAAAGGAAAGTAAAACGATTAAAGTGAGCAATGCCGTTAATTTTGCCGTGAATGATTATGTGCTGGTTAAACAGACAGCAAACAGCTTACTCGCATCCGGCTGGGCGTATAATTATTTTTTCCAAATCGAAAAGATCACAAAGATAAACGGGAATGAAATCAGTCTTGAAAACCCCCTTCGGCTTGATTTTCCGGGTGCAAACAATCCTGTTTTACAAAAAATAAGTCCGGTGCAGCATGCAGGCATAGAGTCCCTGAAAATAAAACGGAGTGACGCAAGTTCCGGTCAGACCTCCAATATCTTTTTCAACTATGCCGTCAACTGCCGGGTGAAGGGCGTGGAACTGGAAAACGCCAACTACGCGCACATCACGCTGCAAAGCACTGCAAACACGACCATTTCCGGCAATTACCTGCACGATGCATTTGATTACGGCAGCGGCGGAAAGGGTTATGGTGTGGTGCTGCAATTCGGCGCCGGCGACAATCTTATCTGCGACAACATCGCCCAGTATTTGAGGCATTCCATTTTAGTGCAGGCAGCAGCCAACGGCAATGTCATCGCGTATAATTATTCGTACAACCCGTACTGGACAGAAGGCTGGTTTCCATCCAATTCCGCCGGCGATGTGGTGCTGCACGGCAATTATCCGTACTCCAACCTGTTTGAAGGTAATATTATCCAAAACCTGGTGATTGATAATTCGCACGGCATCAACGGGCCGTACAATACGTTCTTCAGAAACAGGATGGAAGGCTATGGCGTGGTGATGAACGGCCATTCGGGTGACCAGATGAACTTTATCGCGAATGAAATCACGGGAACCGGTTTGCTGAAAGGATTGTATTCTACCGACGGCAACCATACGGAGATTGGCAACAACATCAAAGGCGATATACAAAGCGGAATCGTTACAGAAACGTCGCTGATCGACAGATACCATACTTCAAAATTCGGCACTCCGAATGCAGCAGGTTCCTGGAAAAATGAGGCGTACCTTCGAAACGGGCAATCGGTGAAAACGGTTGTTTCCGCGGACAAAGCTGCTGTCATTCAAGAGGCGAAACCGGAAACGGTAAAACCCAAAACCGTGAAAAAGCCAAAGAAAAAATGTTGCCTAAAAAAGAAGAAAAAAAAGTAAATACCTGTGGGGTACTAAAGCAGTGCAGTTCTGCTCTTTTTTGACAACTGTCCTCTCGGTCCGCCGGCTGGCGGAGAGATATCTTGCTGCAGTTTAGTATATTACCGGTTTATTCTCCATATGCCATAGCAAGATTTCTCATTCGTTCCTCATTCGAAATGACGGGGTGCTAAAGCAGTGCAGTTCTGCTCTTTTATGACAACTGTCCTCTCGATCCGCCGGCTGGCGGAGAGATATCTTGCTGCAGTTTAGTATATTACCGGTTTATTCTACATAAGCCACAGCAAGATTTCTCATTCGTGCCTCGTCGAAATGACGGGGTGCTACAGCTTACTGCTTCTGTTTCTCAGGATATGGTCGGCGATGACCAATGCAGCCATCGCTTCGACGATAGGTACTGCGCGCGGCAATACACATGGGTCGTGGCGCCCGCGGCCGGTGACAGCCACTTCGTTCCCTTCTTTATCCACCGAATCCTGCGCCTGCATGATGGTGGCTACCGATTTGAATGCAACCTTGAAATAAATATCCATACCATTGCTGATGCCGCCCTGCACGCCACCGGAATGATTGGTTCTTGTTTTGATTATGCCGTTGTCATTATAAAATGCATCGTTGTGTTCACTGCCACGCAATTCGGTGCCTGCAAATCCGCTGCCGTATTCAAAGCCTTTCGCCGCATTGATACTCAGCATGGCCTTTCCCAAACCGGCATGCAGCTTATCGAATACCGGTTCGCCTAAACCTGCCGGAACACCTGTAATCACACAGCTCACCAGGCCGCCGATGGTATCACCGTCTTTCTTCACCTCTTTTATCAGTTCTATCATTTTTTCCGCCGTTTCCGCATCCGGACAACGGACGATATTTTCTTCCGTTTTGGATAAATCCAATTCGCTGTATGTTTTTCCGATTTCTATTTTTCCCACTTTGGAAACATAGGCCTTCACGTCAATACCAAAATGCAGCAGCAACTGTTTGGCAATAGCCGCAGCAGCTACCCGAGCTGCGGTTTCTCTTGCCGAGCTTCTTCCGCCTCCCCGGTAATCGCGGGAGCCATATTTAGCATCGTACGTAAAATCTGCGTGCGACGGACGGAAACTGTCTTTGATATGTTCATAATCTTTGGACTTCTGGTCTTCGTTGCGGATAAGGATGCCGATGGGTGTACCCTGCGTCACCCCTTCAAAAATGCCGGATAGAATTTCAAACTCATCCGCTTCCCTGCGCTGCGTCACGATATTCGACTGACCGGGTTTTCGTCTGTCCAGTTCTGCCTGAATGAATGCCGTATCGATTTTCAAACCGGCCGGGCAGCCGTCAATGATAACACCTAATGCGGCACCATGACTTTCGCCAAAGGTGGTAATACGAAAAATTTCTCCAAATGAATTTCCTGCCATAAAGCGAAGATAAAAAATTAACTAAATAACTGAGTAATTAAATCTCCTTTGGAAACATCAAAATGTGCAGCAATATTTTTAAGAATATTTAAGAATATTATTAAGTGTGCCTATTTTTAAGGGGCTATGATTGGGTATTGTTTCTGAATGTTCACCGTTAAGTTATGTTGTAATCCTCATATGACTGCCACTTTGCCTCATCACTTCATACCCATATGGTTTCAGTAATTTTATCAGCTCTGTACCCGTAATATCTTTCGGAATTCGCATAAAATCATTAAACTAAAGCAAAAACTTCATCTTTAACAAAATGTAACCGTACCATCTTAGGCATATCTTCCGGATTGTCAAAATGACACTTAACGACATCATTAATCATCTCTTTTAACTCTTTAAAAGAATCACCTTGTGTAAATATATTCTGGCCCAATGCACTCGCATTATAGCCTCCACCGGGATCTTCTTCAACTAAAAATACCAGTTCTGTAGTATTCATCTTGCAGATTTTATGATTTAAAGATTCATTATTTTTCCTGATTTAATTATCGTAATTACGAGCTAATATTCATGACATCTTAACGTATTCATTTGTTTCTTTTACCTAACTTGCCGTAAAATTCATTTTCATGAAAAATCGTATCAGTTTCATCCTGTTTTTCAGCATCTTTATTTCCTTCCTGTCTGCACAAAACAACACAAAACCAGTTGCACAAAATGCCCGCCCGAAATTAGTGGTGGGCATCGTGGTGGACCAGATGCGCTGGGATTTCTTATACCGGTATCATGACCGTTATTCAAAGGGCGGATTCAAAAGGATGATGAGGGACGGCTTCAGCTGTGAGAATACGTTTATCCCCTATTGCCCGACCGTTACAGCCGCCGGACACGCGTGTATCTACACGGGTAGTGTACCCGCCATTCACGGAATTGCAGGAAATAACTTTTATGATTACACTGCAAAGCGGGAGATGTATTGCAGTGAAGACAAAACGGTACAATCCGTTGGAACGTCCAACGATAACGGGCAGATGAGCCCGCGCAATATGCTGACCACCACCATCTGCGATGAACTGAAACTCGCCACTAATTTTAAGGGGAAAGTAATAGGTGTGGCCATCAAAGACCGCGGCGCCATTTTGCCGGCAGGACACAGTGCCGACGCTGCCTATTGGTATGACAGTAAAACCGGGCATTTCATTTCCTCCACATATTACATGAAAGAATTGCCGAAATGGGTACAGGACTACAATGCTTCCGGCGCAGTAATAAACCATTACCGGAAAAACTGGAATACGTTGTATCCGATAAACACCTATACACAAAGTGACAATGACATGAACTCCTATGAGAATACCCCTTTCGGGGAAGACCAGAAAGGATTTCCGTATGATTTGAATCGTTTTGCAGACAAGAAAAACTATGGCGCCATTCGCTTCACCCCCTATGGCAACTCATTGACTGCCGATTTGGCGAAAACGGCATTACTGAATGAACAGTTGGGTAAAGATTCCATCACCGATTTCCTGGCGGTGTCCTTTTCCTCACCGGATTATATCGGACATTCGTTCGGCCCGAACTCCATAGAAGTCGAAGACACCTACCTGCGGCTGGATAAGGATTTGGAATCATTTCTTTCTGTATTGGATAAACAGGTTGGCGCAGGCAATTATACCGTTTTCCTTTCTGCTGACCACGGTGTGGCGCACGTACCGGGCTTTTTGGAAAAGCATCGTTTGCCAAATGGCGGCGTAACGGGCTCCAGGGTGGATGCCGCGTTGAATCAGGAACTGAAGGCACATTTCGGGGTGGATAGTTTATGCCTGGGCAGCTGGAATTATCAGTTTTTCCTGAATCAGGAACAGATTAAAAACAAAGAACTCGACAAAGATGACATCATTGAAGCCGTAATAGCGTTCTTAGAGAAACTGGAAGGTGTAGACCGGGCATTAGAATACAGCGATTTGCAGGAAGCCATGCTGCCGAAAGCGTTGAAAGAACAATTCATCAACGGTTATTACCCAAGCCGCTGCGGAGAAGTGCTGGTGATCCTGAAACCCGGCTACATCGATGATGAATACGGCGGCAAAGGTACCACGCATGGCGTCTGGAGTCCGTATGACGCGCATATCCCGTTGTTGTTTTACGGTAATGGTATTGCAAAAGGGAGAAGTTACGACAAAACCTATATGACCGACATCGCTCCTACCCTATCCAGTCTGCTGCATATTCAGATGCCGAGCGGATGTATTGGAAATACGATTAAGGAGGTGATAAAAAAGTAGCTGATTCTTTCACTGTATCTTATGCTTCAGCACCATCATCGTCAGCCTTGAAATATTGAGAAGATTTTCTTCATTTTCATCGTAAATCTTAATTTCCCAAACCTGCGTTTTGGAGCCAAGATGAATGGGCCGGGCAATACCGACAACCCATCCTTCCCGCGCACTGCGGATATGATTGGAGTTGATGTCCAAACCAAGCGCATATTCTTTGCTGATATCCAGGCACAGGTTGGCGGACATGCTCCCCATGGATTCTGCCAGCACCACATACGCTCCGCCGTGCAGCAACCCCATCGGCTGGCGGGTACGCCTGTCGACCGGCATCCTGGCTTTCAAATAGTCATCCCCGATTTCCAGGTATTCAATTCCGAGGTGTTCATCAATGGTTCCTTTACTTTGCTGCTGCAGGGCTTCTAAGGAGATGTGGCTCAGTTTCCAGATAGGCATATTTCTTTCTTTACGACTTAAATGTATTTGGTGACTAATTCTGCATTAGGATAAATGCACGGATTTTATATTTTCAGTTTCATAAAACTTTATCCCGTTAAAAATACCATTTTAATCACTAATTATCAAATCGTAAATCTTGATAACTTTTTCACCAACGTCTTTCTTCATATGCCTTACTACCCTTACCTTTGCACATGCATTCCAAAATTCTGATTTTTGATTTCGGTTCCCAATACACACAGCTTATTGCCCGAAGAATCCGCGAGTTAAATGTTTACTGCGAAATACACCCTTACAATCATCTGGACGTTTTAGACAAACAGGACTTTAACGGCATTATCCTTTCCGGTTCTCCGTTCTCCGTTTTGCAGGAAGACGCACTACATTTTCCGGTGAAGGAGTTGCTTGAAAGATACCGTTTACCGATGCTCGGGGTTTGTTACGGCGCTCAATATATTGCCCATATTTTTGACGGGAAGGTGGAACGCTCCTCGAAACGCGAATACGGCAGGGCCCATCTGGATTATATTGAACCGACCAATAAATTATTCAAAGATATACCGCCGAAATCGCAGGTATGGATGAGCCACGGCGATTCCGTGCTGGAACTGCCGGCAGGGTTCGAACTGCTTGCCACCACGGATTCCATTCCGGTGGCTGCCTTCAAACACACGGAGACGGAACTGTACTCGATTCAGTTCCACCCGGAAGTGACGCATTCGGTGGACGGGAAAACATTGCTTAAGAATTTTGTGGTGGAAATCTGCGGCTGCCGGCAGGACTGGACACCCCTCTCGTTCATTGAAGAGACCGTTGCAGAAATAAAAAAAACTGCAGGCAACGACCATGTCGTGCTCGGACTTTCAGGAGGTGTGGACTCGAGCGTGGCGGCATTGCTGCTGCACAGAGCCATCGGCAAACAACTGACCTGCATCTTTGTGAATAACGGATTACTGCGCTATAAGGAATTTGAAACCGTACTGGATTCCTACCAGCATTTGGGACTGAATGTCATCGGTGTGGATGCTTCCGAGCAGTTTTATGCCGAGCTGAAAGGCATCTCGGAACCGGAAGCGAAACGCAAAGTCATCGGAAAGGTATTTATCGATATTTTCCAGCAGGAAGCTGCTAAAATCGATAATGTAAAATGGCTGGGACAAGGCACCATCTATCCCGACGTCATAGAATCGGTTTCCGTTCACGGCCCGTCTGCTAAGATAAAATCACACCACAACGTGGGCGGCCTGCCGGAAAAGATGCACCTGAAAATCATTGAACCGCTGAACCGTCTGTTCAAGGATGAAGTGAGAAGGGTGGGCAAAGCGCTGGAACTGCCGGAAAATATCCTGCACCGCCATCCTTTTCCGGGTCCGGGATTGGGAATACGTATTTTGGGAGACATCACGAAGGAAAAAGTGGACATTTTACAAAAGCCGATCACCTCTTTATCGAAGGCTTGAAATCATCCGGATTGTATGACCAGGTTTGGCAGGCCGGTGTGATGTATCTTCCCGTCCAGAGCGTCGGTGTAATGGGTGATGAAAGAACTTATGAAAATGTTGTAGCTTTGCGCGCGGTTACCAGTGTGGACGGCATGACGGCTGACTGGAGCCATTTGCCGTATGAATTTCTGGCACGAATTTCGAATGAAATCATCAATAACGTAAAAGGGATAAACCGAGTAGTATATGACATCAGCTCCAAGCCGCCGGCTACTATTGAATGGGAATAACCTATTGGTATTGCTCTTTATTTTAGTCGGAATTTCATCCTGTGCCGCTAAAAAAATTACCGCTACCGAACTGTCACCTTCCGCTATCAGGAATGCGGAGGTGGTAGCCATTAATACACCAAAAGAAAAGGTGATGCCCGACGATGAAGACTCCCTTAGCAGAAAGCCGGTCATTTTTGACCTTCAGAATGAAAACACTATTCCAAAACCAGCCTCCATTGAACCCGAAAAGGTAAAAACAGCGGATGAGATTCATAACATCGCGGTACTTCTTCCATTTCATCTAGACCAGATTCCACTGGGGAAATATGCGGATGATACGACCAGGCAACTAAGCATCGACTCCAAAAATGCCATAGAATTCTATCTCGGCTGCCAGCTGGCACGGGAGAAGTTTGCGGGCCGGAAATCGACCACCAACGTATATTTTTTAGACAGCAAAAACGACTCCGCCACGATGGAAGCGGTTTTCCTTCGGAAACCATTTCCCAATGTGGATTATATCGTTGGCCCCCTTTATTTCAACACCCTCTCTCTGGCGGCTGACTTGGCAAAACAACAGGAGATTCCATTGATTTCTCCGTTAGCGAATTCAATGTATATACGCAATAATCCATTTTATTACAATGCGAATGCCTCTTTAAGAGGCCAATACTCCTTTTTGCTGGAAACGATCAAGGCTAAGTACCCCTCTAAAACAGTGGAAGTGATCTACGACGGGAAAGATTCCCTTTCGGAAAACATCCGTATGCTGAAAGACCTGGCAGGTAATGATTTCACTTACGGAAACATCCATTTCACTTCATTGCAGGCGTGGGAGGATTTTAACAAAACGATGGTCAAACCGGATACCGTTTCGGAACGGGTGATACTTATCTATTCAACTAAAGAATCCTACATTAAAACCATTTTAGCAAAACTGAAACCGGTAAAAAACCCATTGCGCATCTTCTGCACTTCCGTCATAAAGAATTCGAAATCATTGGTGGACAGCAAGTTTCCGCATACTGTTTTTACAACCTTCCCCTACAATAACAAGACGCCCAATCATACTGTTTTCGCGGCAAAATATGAAGAGAAATTTTTGAAAAAACCTGCCGAAACAGCTTCACAGGGATATGACATCCTGATGTATTTGTTCACTATTTTGGAAAACAACCAGGAACTAAGCAGCAGCACCTATACTTTCTCCAATAATTTTGACTTAACTCAACTAAAGCTCCGGTTTAAGCCCGTTTTAAATAAAAACGGAGAAATTAATTACTACGATAATACAAATCTGTATCTTTACAAATACGTAAACGGAATTTTTGAAATCGCAACGCCTTAATTTTTTATGAAAAAACTTATTTTCTTTTCAGCAATCTTATTAGTTGCTGCCTCTCAGCTTTTTGCGCAATACAACGTTGAGCTGTTAGGTAAAAAAGTATACACCGGCATGAACCTTTCAGGCAGCTGGGGTTATAATGATACCGTAAACCAGAAGGAATATGCTCTAGTAGGTACAACCAAAGGGTTATCCATAGTAGACGTAACAACTCCCACCAATCCTGTAGAAGTAAAATTTATCAATGGAAAAACCGGTACCTGGAGAGAATGCCAGACATATAAAAGCTATGCCTACATCACACAGGACAACGACACGACTAATTCTGAAGGAGTGCTCATCTATGACTTAAGCACCTTGCCTGCAGGAAAAGTGGATACCTTCAAAGGCACCAACCCACCGACTGCTGATTACATTGGCAGAACGCATTCCCTGTACATTGACGAAAAAGGATTTCTGTATCTTAACGGCGGCGATGCAAAAGTGAATGGTGTCAGAACAAACGGTGTGCTGATTTACGATTTAAAACCCAATCCTAAAAAGCCTACCTATGTCGGATTTACCCAAAATCTGTTCGGCACCGGCGGCGTGAATTATGTGCACGACTGCTATGTACGAAACGATACGATGTATCAGGCCCATATTTACAACAACCGTTTTACCATTTGGGATATACGCAACAGGGCTAATCCCATCAAGATAAATGATTTCACTACTCCCTACACCTATCCGCATAACATTTGGCTATCGGACAACAGCAAAACCTTGTTCATCTCGCATGAGTCCTTCAATCTTCCGGTCGAAGCCTACGACATTTCAGACTTAAACAACATCAAACAATTGGCTGAATTTAAAGTAAGCCCGACTAACAGAGAAATCGCCCATAATGTCCATGTATTGAACGATTATATCATTACTTCTTACTATTCTGATGGTGTTGCGATTTTTGATGCGTCTGACCCAACAAATGTGGTCACAATCGGATATTACGATACACAACCCACTTCCACCCAGACGGAGAACGGAGTCTGGGGTGCATATGGCTTTTACAATTCGGGTATCATCACACTCAGTGACATGATAAAAGGATTATTTGTCATAAAACCCACCTACATCCGAGCAGCCCGTATGCAGGGAATTGTGACGGATACCAATACCACCCTGCCGATTACAGGTGTTAAAATCAGTTTTGTGGACAGTACAATGAGTACTATGACGAACTTCCAGGGGTTCTACAAAACAGGAACCGCCAAAGCCGGGTTAACGCGTTTTAAAGCGGAAAAGACCGGATATATCACTAAATATTTCTCCGTCAATCTTGCCAACGGCAGAAAAGATACGGTCAATATTCAACTGCGTCAGATACCCGTTCAGGTGAGCCAGTCCGCTTCCTTTTGCCAGAACAGAACCTACACCTTACCGGACGGAAGAACCGTTTCCGAGCCGGGCACTTACATCTCTGACATCGTTTTACCTTCCGGAAGAGACTCCATCATTACCACTACCCTTTCCCAATTAAATGCTTCGTTTACAGATAAATCCGTGCGTATCTGCGAAGGAGAATCCCATACGCTGCCGCATGGAAATACCACTACCGTTGCGGGGGTTTACACCGACACATTCAGCAATTCCATTGGTTGTGATTCCATCGTTACGAGTACTTTAGCAGTTAACCCTGTATATGAAATCTCAAAAGATGATACCATTTACAAAGATGATGTCTATATATTGCCGAGTGGCTCCACCACCTCAGCAGCAGGCACTTATGTCAGCAACCTGAGCACTGTAACATTCAATTGCGACTCTGTCATCACCATCCACTTAACTGTTTTGGATACATCAACACTGTCAGGAATCAAGGATTTAACCAATATGCCGGTTAAATTCATCCTGAACGGAACCGAACTGACCCTTGTGAACCATTCCGGTTCCTTCATCCGGAAACTGGAAATCTATAATTCGGTGGGTGCGCTGGTTAAGGAATTTACAAATCCTGAAAACAGCCTTCTTTTACCTGATTTACCGAAAGACATCTACCTGATAAGGGGATTTACCCTCCGGAATGAACAATACATACAGAAAGTGGTCATTTATTAATTGATTTGTAACATTATGTGCATTAAACATTACGGTTTTTTGCGTAAAACCCGTATATTCGCACCCTTATTTAACAAATTACAAACATGGGTAAAGGAACAAGAACGGCGCTCGTTATTTTAACGGCATTAGTGGTACTGATTTGCATTTATTGCTTGTCATTCACATTTAAAGTAAATTCCATTGAGAAAAATGCAGTGGCATTGGCAGAGAAAAACATCTCCATGCAGGATCCTGCCCTGCGATATCCCGGAAACCAGCTGTCACAGTTTTTATATGAAGACTCCATACACCAAAACAGGGTATCCTATAAGAACAGGTATCTGGACTCCATTTCAAATGAAAAAGTATACCTGTGGAATACCTATAAGGCGTGCAAGGAACAACAGCTTAATTTAGGACTGGACTTACAAGGCGGTATGAGTGTGGTATTGCAGGTTTCCTTAACGGAGTTACTGCAATCCCTGTCCGATAACAGCCGCGACCCTAAATTCAGACAAGCGCTTACACTGGCTGAACAACGTATGATTACCAGCAATGATGATTATGTTACCCTGTTTATCCGGGCTTTTAAAGAATTAAAACCAAATGACAAGCTGTCCACGGTATTTGCAACCCGAAACAACAAAGATGACATCAATTTTGAAAGTTCAGACAATGATGTGGAGAAATTTATCCGCAAACAGTCCACCGATGCGATTAACAGGACCTACAGCATCATACAGTCCCGTATTGACCAGTTTGGCACCAAACAGCCGACTGTAACACTGGAGCCCAACAGAGGAAGGATTACGGTGGAAATAGCCGGTGTCGATAATCCGGCACGTGTCAGAAGACTGTTGCAGGCTACCGCCAACCTGGAGTTTTGGGAAACCTACAAGGCAACTGAAATCGCCAAATCCATCAATGATGCCAATACGGCCTTAAAGGCCTATCTGGATACTCAGAAAGATTTAGGAAAAGATTCATCGGTACAATCGAAAGCAAAAAATCTGCTGGATGAAGACAGTGATGCAACAGATTCTGCTTCTGTGAATCCATTAAGCGGCGCTAAAAATGTGCAGAAAGATACTTCCAAAGCAAAGCAAATGGAAGATTTCAGAAATGAGAATCCATTATTTGCAGTGCTGCAGCCTGCGGTGGACGAACAAAACAGATTTCAGGAGTCCCCCGTAATCGGCTATGTCAGCGCCTTAGATACGGCAACGCTAACAGAATACCTGAACAATCCCGCTGTAAGAACTGCATTTCCAAAGGATGCAGAGTTTTTACTTTCTGCAAAACCTTTCGGCGACAAGCAGAAATTCTATTCCATTTATGTTATCAAGAAAAACACCAACAGCGGAAATGCTCCGTTAGATGGCAGTGTTGTGACACAAGCCCGTCAGGATTATGACCAAAACGGACAGGTGGTGGTCAGTATGCAGATGAA